>JAYSXN010000362.1:0-3205 GCA_043717405.1 Gammaproteobacteria bacterium | reverse complement strand
GCTGTCGGATCCGACCGGCGCGCAACTCGCAGACGCACTTGGCCGCATCGGCGCGCTGGTGCCCACGGGCATGTTCGACAATGCCAAGATCGAAGTCTTCCTGCGCGAGATCTTCACCAGCCACGGCAGGAGCAATGATTTCCGCGAGTTGGAACGCAAGCTCTACGTTGTCGCCGTTGACCTGGACAACGGCAAGACGGTGCGCTTCGGGGCGCCGGGCTGGGACGACGTTCCCATCTCGCTCGCCATACAAGCCAGTGCCGCGCTTCCTGGCCTGTATCCGCCGGTCACCATACGCGGCCAGCACTTCGTGGACGGCGCGTTGCGCAGGACGATGCACGCCTCGGTGGTGCTCGACCATGGCATCGACCTGATGCTGGGGATCAATCCGCTGGTGCCGTTCAACGCTTCCGGGCCTGGCCTGGGCAACGCCGGGCTGGGCGCGCTGTCACGTGGCGGCTTGCCGGTCGTGCTCTCGCAGACGTTCCGGACGCTGCTGCAGTCGCGCATGCAGGTCGGACTGGCCAAATACGCGCGCCATTACCCGGCGACCGACCAGTTGGTGTTCGAGCCGAACGAGGATGACGGCGAGATGTTCTTCACCAATGTATTCAGTTATTCCTCGCGACAGCGCGTGTGCCAGCACGCCTTCGAGGCGACGCTCGCCGATTTGCGCCAGCGTCGCGACCATCTCGAACCGCTTCTAGCCCGACACGGCCTTGGCCTGCGCAGCGAGGTGATCGAAGATCGGGAACGAAGGGTCGACGACGGCATCGGCAAGGCGCGCCGACAAACCAATATCACCGCCCCGCTGCACCGGGCCCTGGATGATCTGGACGCGGCACTGGTGTGAAAACTCTAGACAAGCGGGGTCACATTCAGGGCACGTCGGGCCTCGTCCCGCTAAAAATGGAGTTACCAGTGGCCAAGCTGAAAAAGAATACCCGCGCCCGACCCGCTGCGTCGCGCCCATCCAGCGCCGACCTGCAAGCCAAGGCAGAGCACTTGTCGCGCTCCCTCGTTGAGTCCGCGCAACAGATCTGGATGGCTGGTGTCGGCGCATTCACCCGCGCGCAAGGCGAGGGTTCGAAGTTGTTCGAAGCCCTGGTGACCGAAGGCATGAATATTGAAAAGACCACGCGCAAACTTGCAAGCGGCCGCGTCGACGCGGTGCGTGACGCGATGGAAGACCGCGTTGGCGTCGTCCGCGTGCGCGCCTCCGACACGTGGGATCGCCTGGAAAAAGTATTCGAGGATCGGGTGCAGCGCGCCTTGAACCGCCTGGGTATCCCGGGTCGCGAAGAACTGGGTGGTCTCGCCTCGCGCGTTGACGCCCTGACTGCGCAGCTGCGCAAGTCCGGCATGCCAGTACGCAAGAACGGCGCGGGCGCCACCCGTGCCAAGCCCGCCAAGGCAACCAAGGCCACCAGGACGACCCGGGGCGCGACGGCCAAGAAATCGGCCAAGGTTGCCAAGCGCGCGGTGAAATCGCCGGCCAGCGGTGCCCGCAAACAAGCGCGTGAAAAGTCGCCGCCCGGCGCCCGCAAGGTTCCACGCAAGACCCTGCCAAGAGCCGACCGGCCGGTCGCACCCCAGGCCTGAGCCAGCTTGAGCCCGCCAGCCAGCCGAAGTTCGTAAGACCCCTCCCCTCACGACTTCAGGCTGGCGGGCCATTTGCCCACGCCGGGCATTGCCCGGCTTTTTTTTGCGCAGGTCGAGTCCGTGACTGTCGTCGTCATGCGTTATCCTGCGCGCAATGATCATGCGTCGGAGCAATTAGGTGTCTGCAGTTTCGACGGCCATCGCCGTGTTTATCCTGGGTCTGGTGCTGACCGCGTTGTGGTATACGGTCAGTGGCAGGCGCAAAGCCGAAACCGCCCTGGGAATACAGGCGCTCGCCACGATGAAGTGGCGCGACTGCATCGGGCTGATCCTCGAAACCCTGCAGCGTGAAGGCTACAAAACAATTCCTGACAACCTGGCGAGCGCGACGGGTAGCGAAGTGCTGCTCACGCACGGCAGCGAGCGAGTACTGCTGGGCTACAAGCACGGCACCGCCTATCGCCTGACCGAGCAGAACGTCCGGGACTTCGGCAGTTCGCTGCCCATCCGTGGTGCCGGCAGCGGCATCCTCCTGACGCTGGGTTCCGCAGAGGCTTCGGCATTGAGCACGGCTCGCTCAAGCAACGTCGAGGTGATCGATGGGGCTGCGCTATGGCCGCGCATCAGGCCAATCCTTCCCGAAGGCATGATCGCCGAACTGGGCACGCAGGCCTCGACCAGGACACGCAAGCACTTGTGGTTCGGCGCGTTGGCCAGCTTACTGGCGGGTGGCGTGGCACTGTTGACCACTGGCGCGCCCGATAGGGTAGCGGCTGCACCAGCTGAATCGACTGCCTCAACTGCATCAACTGCGTCGACTGCATCAGCGGTAACAGCAGGCAACACGGGAACCGGCGCACGCGCCGCCTTGCCCGTAGCTGTGCCCAACGCGCCGGTAGCGCCTCCGGTCCGTCCCGACGACGAGATCGTCCGCCAACTCAATGCCACTGCGAAAGCCATGGCCGACGTAGCCAAACTGACGCCGGACCAGCTTGCCAGGCGCCGGGCAGACGCAGCAAAACTGGTTTCGCAATTGCAAGCAGTCGATTCGGCGGCGTGGTCGGCGCAGAGCACATTGCTCCTCAACCTCAACCAGACCGATGGCAAGGACAAAGTCCTGATCGACGAGGCCTGCCGCATCCTCACGCAGTACGAGGAGATGCGCTTCACGCGCATCCAGCTGCAGCCGCCGCAGAACTCCAACTTCCCGGTGCGCTGGCGCCTTTGCGGCTGAGCTGATCGGGTACGGCGCGTCGGGCGTGCGTGCCGCTTACCAGTGCACGCCGCGCATCACCGCGGCGAAGGCTATCTGCTCGTTGGTTGGCTGCTCGCTTCGCAAAGCCTTGCGGTCGCCCTTGGCGGCGGCGGAATCCGGGAACATTTCGAAGGCGGTGTTCATGATCACCTCGTAGGCCTTCGGCACCAGTGCATTCAAGGTGGCGGCGAAGATACCCATGCGTGTCGCGACGCGACTCGGACGCTCGATGATCGCCTTGACGACGAGGTCGGCGGCCTCTTCCGGGGACAGCGTCGGGATCGAGTCGTACATCTTGGTCGGCGCGATCATCGGCGTTTTCACCAGCGGCATGTTGACCGTGGTGAA
>JAYSXN010000361.1:0-9361 GCA_043717405.1 Gammaproteobacteria bacterium | reverse complement strand
CCAGTTCGAAGCTCATCGACGACGCGTGCAGGAACAGGCGCTTCAGGCCTGCCTGCTCGGCCAGTCGCTTGTTCGCTTCCCGGTCGCCGTATTTGTCGTCGCCGGCGACCGGATGACCCAGGTGCGCAGCGTGCACGCGGATCTGATGCGTGCGGCCGGTTTCGATATGCACTTCGCAGAAACTATGGCCGCCGCGCCGCTCGATCAGCTTGAAATGGCTGGTGGAGGGCTTGCCCTGCGGATCGACGCGAACCATGCGCTCGCCACCCTGCATGACCGAGCGCAACAGCGGCGCTTCGACGGTCATCGTCCCCTGCGGCATTCGCCCGACCAGCAGCGTGAGGTAGCGCTTGTTGGGTGCTTCCTCGTCCTCTCCCTCGCGCATCAGCGCTTGCAGCTCGAGCAGCGCCGAGCGCTTCTTGGCAACAACCAATACGCCGGAGGTGTCGCGGTCGAGCCTGTGCACCAGTTCCAGCGGATCACCCGGACGCAAGGCTCGCAACCCCTCGATGACCCCAAAGCTGACCCCGCTGCCGCCGTGCGCAGCAATGCCGCTGGGCTTGTTCAGCGCAAGCAGCGCCTTGTCCTCGAAGACGATGCTGGCCGCGAGTCGCTCCAGCATGGACTTCGGCGGGCTGCGCGGCTCGCCGGAGTCCTCCAGGCGAACTGGCGGGATACGGATCTCGTCGCCGCCGGCGATGCGGGAGTCGGGCTTCGCGCGCTTGCCATTGATGCGCACCTGGCCGCTTCGCACCAGCTTGTATATAAGGCTGCGAGGCGCGCCCTTGAGCTGCAGCAGCAGGAAATTGTCCAGCCGCTGGCCATCCCGGTCCTCGGGCACGCGCACCTGTTTCACGCCGCCTGAGACTTCCGTTGCCGCCATGGGGGCTCCGCTGATACACTCGATTTGCGAGATAACGTCCTGATTTCCTTCACGCACCGGCCGAAAGCTTACGCGCGAAGAGTCCCGACAGGCCGCTACCACACCCCACGGGGGTGACCATGTTAGCCGGTCTGGAAGGCAGACGGATATCGCCTCGTGATCAAACACGTGCCACACCGGACGCCGCTCGGCGTCGTCCGGGCCCCTTAATGAGACAAAACAATCAAGCGCTCCCGCGGGTGCATCACCCCGGTTTTCGTAGCGCTGGAAGTTCCTGCCAAGCCTGAATGCGCCTGCGCTTCAGGATGTCGTCATGGCCGTGGACCACCGGCGTTCCTCGCGGTTGAGCGCGTGAGGAATCCATCATGAAGCGTATGTTGATCAATGCAACTCAGGCAGAAGAGTTGCGCGTAGCCATTGTCGACGGTCAGAACCTCTACGACATCGATATCGAGCAACCCTCGAAAGAGCAGAAAAAGTCCAACATCTACAAAGGCCGGATCGTCCGGCTCGAGCCTTCCCTTGAAGCCGCCTTCGTCGATTACGGCGCCGAGCGACATGGCTTTCTGCCGCTGAAGGAAATCTCCCGCGACTATTTCGTTCCCGGCGTCGACCCGAACAAGGCCGGCATGAAGGAAATCCTGCGCGAAGGCCAGGAAGTCGTGGTGCAGGTGGACAAGGAAGAACGTGGCAACAAGGGCGCGGCCCTGACTACCTTCATCTCCTTGGCCGGCCGCTACATGGTGCTGATGCCGAACAGCCCGACCGCGGGCGGCGTCTCGCGCCGGATTGAAGGCGACGACCGCGCCGCGCTGAAGGAAGCGCTCGATGCGCTGAACATTCCCGAAGACATGGGCGTGATCATCCGCACCGCCGGCGTTGGCCGCGATGCCGAGGAACTGCAGTGGGACCTCGACTACCTGCTGCAGGTCTGGCGCTCGATCACCGATGCCGCGCTGTCCAAGCCCGCCTGCTTCCTGATCTACCAGGAATCGCGGCTGATCATCCGCGCACTGCGCGATTACCTGCGCGCCGACGTCGGCGAGATCCTGGTCGACACCGACCTGATGTACCAGCAGGCGCGCGACTTCATGCAGTCGGTGATGCCGCAGAACCTGCGCAAGCTGAAGATGTACCAGGACGACATCCCGCTGTTCAACCGCTTCCAGATCGAGTCGCAGATCGAGAACGCGTATGAGCGGCAGATTCGTTTGCCGTCCGGCGGCTCCATCGTGGTCGACCAGACCGAAGCGCTGACCGCGATCGACGTCAACTCCTCGCGCGCCACCAAGGGCAGCGACATCGAAGAGACCGCCTACAATACCAATCTTGAAGCTGCCGACGAAGTCGCGCGGCAGATGCGCCTGCGCGACCTAGGCGGACTGGTCGTGATCGATTTCATCGACATGGGTTCCGGCAAGCACCAGCGCGCGGTCGAGGATCGCCTGCAGAACGCACTGAAGCAGGATCGCGCACGCGTGCAAATCGGCAAGATTTCGCGCTTCGGTTTGCTTGAGTTGTCACGCCAGCGCCTGCGTCCGTCGCTCGGCGAATCCAGCCAGATCATCTGTCCGCGCTGCGACGGCCATGGCCGCATGCGCAGCGTCGAATCGCTGTCGCTGTCGATCGTGCGCCTAGTCGAGGAGCACGCGATGAAGGACAACACCAGCCAGGTGCTGGTGCAGGCGCCGCCGGAAATCGCCAACTACCTGTTGAATGAAAAACGCCGCGCGCTGGTCGAGATCGAGATGCGCCACGACGCGCCGGTGATCGTCGTCGCCGACAACCAGCTGGAAACGCCGCACTTCAACGTCAGCCGCCTGCGTGATGGCGAGACCGGCGAAGAAATCACCAAGCCCAGCTATCACCGCACCTCGCCGCGCAAGCTCGAAGTGCATGCGCTGACCAAGGCACAGATGAATGTGCACGACCTGCCTGCGGTTACGCACGTCGCGCCGACGCAGCCGGCGCCATTGCGCGAAGCTTCGGAAGACGTTGCACCAGCGGCTCCGCTGCCGATGGCTGCTGCGCCTGCAGCGGCGCGTCCGGGCCTGTTTTCATGGATGAAATCGTTGTTCACGCCGGCGGCCGTCACTGCCCCGGTGGCGCCGCCACGCAGCGAGCGCGGTCCGCGCCAGGATCGGGGCGAGCGCAGTGACCGCGGCGATCGCGGCGGCGCGCGAAACAATGACCAGCGCCGCGGCCGTTCCGGCCAGCTGCAAGGTAACCGCGGCACGGCACCGGTCGTCGCGGCGCTTGCAGCCAACGCTAATGGTGGTAGTGGTAGTGGTAGTGGTGGCAACGGCGTCGGCACTCGCCAGCCAGTGCGCGCGGAAGCGAATGCCCCGCGGGCACCGCGCAATGAGCCTCGCGCGGAGCGATCCGGCGAACCTCGCGCAGAACGTTCCAGCGAGCCACGCCCCGAACGCAGCGAGGAGCAGAAGCTGCGCGATGAGCAACGCAAGCTCGAGCAGCAGCAGAAGGAGGCCGTGCGGCGAGAAACCCAGCGCCAGGACAACCTGAAGCGCGAGGCCGAGCGCAAGGCTGCCCGGGAAGCTCGCCTAGCCGCTTCGGCGGATGGTTCGGTAGCCGCCGAAGAGGCCGTGCAGGGAGCCACTTCCGATGAAGAAACTGCAGCGCCGGCGCCCTCGGATGCGAGTATGGAAGGCGCGGCAGCCGACGGCACCCGCCGTCGCCGCGGACGCCGTGGTGGCCGCAGACGCCGTCGCCAGGAATCCGGAGCGACCGCCGAGGGCGAGGCTGCACCGAACAGCCAGTCCGAGTTGGACTTCGAAGACGAAGAAGGCGACGAGATCGAGAGCGGCTCCACGGGTTCCGGACCGACCGGCACCCCCCACGCTCACGCTTCCCACGAGCTGACAATCGCATCCAGCCTGCCAGTGACTTCGGCGGAGTCGGAATTCGACGACATGCCGGAGCCGCCGACGGCCGCTTCGGCACCAGTACTGGCCGCGGTTTCGCAGATTCCTGGCGCTTCGATGCCTGTGTCCGCAGTGATGGCCGAGGCTGCGAATGACGAGGCTGCGGCGGAGACGCCTGCAGTGACCGTCCATGCGGCGCCGGCAGTGGCTGAAATGGCTGCGGCGCGCGTAGTTCCTGCTGCGCCTGCCGCTTCAACTATGGCCTCAACAGTGCCGGAGTTTGTCCCGTCGTCCGAGCCGGAAGTTCTGGCGATGGGAGCTTCAGCAGTGCAACCCGCCGCCATGTCAGGGCACCCTGTCGCTGTCGCGGTCGCCGCGGACGCACCTGCCGCCCCGGAATTGACTGCCGCGCCGGTGGTGGCCCAGCAACCGCCAAAGTCACCTGACAGTTACGCTGCCGTCGCATCGACCGAGCTGGAATCCGAACCGGATCACCAGCCTCCGGTCTAAGTCCAGCTTCAAGCGCAAAGGCCCCCCGGGGCCTTTGCCGTTTTGCTTACCCCGAAAGTGATGCTTCGAGCACACCGTGCTGGTTGGCGAGTCTGGCCAGCGCAACCGTGTCTTTGATGCCGAGCTTTCCAAACAGTCGGTACTTGTGCGTGGCAATGGTTTTTCCGCTCAAACTCAGTCGCCTGGCGATGTCTTCCGCGCGCAGTCCCTGGCAGAACATCAACGAGATCTCCAGCTCGCGACGCGACAGCATTTCGAAAGGCGAGTTGCTTCCTCCGCCCAGGGCAAGCTGTTGCGCCACATCGCTGCCAAGGTAGCGCTTGCCACGTGCAGCATCGCGAATGGCGCGCAGCAACTCGACCGATTCGCAGGCCTTGCCCAGGTAACCGAAGGCGCCCGCGTCCAGCAATCGCCGTGGCATGGGACCATCCGTTTGCACCGACACGATCACAACCCGCGGTCCGACCTGTCCCTTGACCAGGCGTTCGGTGATATCCAGGCCGCTCACGCCGGGCATGTGCAGGTCGCACACGACTACATCCGGCTTGAGCTTGCGGATCATCGGCAACGCGTCCTCCCCACAGGACGCCTCCCCGACTACTTCCATGTCCACCTGTGGCTCCAGGATCATCCGATACCCGGCGCGCATCAGGCCGTGGTCGTCCAGCAAAAATACCCTGATCATCAGCACCCTCCCCTACTTGGCTGACCTCAACCCTACGAGGCCAGCCTGCTTCCGGCAAGCCATATCGGCCCATTGCGCTGTAGGAAAATCCCTACACCTGTCCCCGCCGCATCCGGCTAAAATAGCCGTCGAGGAGAGATGGCCGAGCGGTTTAAGGCAGCAGTCTTGAAAACTGCCGTTGGTGTGAGCCAACCGTGGGTTCGAATCCCACTCTCTCCGCCAGATGTGCACCTATGCCACTGAAGCCAGTGGCTTTGTTGTTTCTGGCGCTTCCTGGGCCATACCTAAGCCCCTACGCCGTGCAGAGGAGACGCCTGGCCAAGAGCCCAGCGCGTCTGATTTTGAAGGCAGGGCAGCCGTCTTACAGCGTCATAAAACTCATACACGCTGGGTAGCCATTCCCTGACAGACACCAGCCCCGGCTTAGCCTGTTGAAGCTCCCAGTTCCATACGGTATAGAGTAGGACCACAACGACTGGGGGAACGCAATGCCTTCCTTGAGATGCTACCCGTCGCAGCGATGCTGACCTTGGTGGCTGCCAGCTTTGGTTCCGCGCAAGCAATCGCCGCCTCCGACTGGAAGGACATTCCTGCCTCTGTTTGCCAGCCTTACGTTATAACCAGTTGGGTATCGCAAACCCTGGTGCAACTAACGAATCGGTTTTGTGCCCAATTACAACGGACAGTGATGCACCCTGGAGTGCAACGCCTGGCGCGATCGCTACGTTTGCGGCTCACCTTCGGACCGGCGCTATTGCCGGTCGCGTAGCCATGTACGCTCTTCGTCGGGAACGCGGCCGCCGATAGCGGGGCGACGTATTCGGTTACCTCCAACCCCACTCACCGTCTGGCAAACACCCGAAGCTTTATGAGCCTAGCGTTGGCGGAAAGTAGTCTGGCTCTCTCAGTTTACCTGGTCGCGACCAACGTTCCGCATTTCTCCCACACGCCGATTTACCCTCATTCCACGTACTGCAGGACCGGATGAATTTCGATTTGCCTGACGATTGTTGAACCCGCTGTTTCGTTCCTCACATGGAGAAAATCATATGCATTCCTACACCCGCGCACTCGCAGTGTCTTTCCTCGCAATGAGTAGCTTCCTGGGCGCTCCCCAAGCCCAAGCAGTTACCGATTACAAATCGATCAGTGCCGTGGCCTGCCTGCCATATGGTCCGAATACGCTGCTGAGCGAACTGAGCTACACGCAAAAGGGAATAACGAATCCCGGCACTACCAATGAGTCCGTGCTTTGTTCCATCGTTTCCGACGGCGACCAGCCTTGGGGTCCCACCGCGGGAGCAAGCGCAAACTGGTACGCCTTCTACCAAGCCGGCGCGATCCCGGGGCGCGTCGCCTGCACCGCTTTCGTCAGCAACGCAGCGATGTCGGGCAACCCGGTCTATTCGGTAACTGTCAATCCGGCTAATCAGCTAGCCGGCGCGCGAAACTACCTGACCCTGCCGCTTGCCGATACGAGCAACTGGGGCATCGGCGCACCGACGATGGCGCTGTGCACGATCACACCCAAGGCCACGCTAGGCGGCTTCACTATGTCTGAGGGCGTAATCACGAACACGCCGTGAGCCTGCCCGGGTAGTTACTCAAAGTTGCGCACACTCATGAGCGAGTTGGGGCACGCAGGCGTGCTGGGCCAGGTCGGATGGCAGCGCCGGCCGGCCCCGCTTGTGCAGATAGCCGGGACTTGCGACCAGCAATTCACGAATCTGGCCAAAGCTGCGCAGGGCCAGTTCGCCGTCCTCGTCCAGCTGGCTGCGCACGCGCAGCGCCACATCGAAAGCCTTCGGGCATGATGTCGACACGCCGATTGCTGACATGCAATTGCACGCGCACAAGCGGATAGCTCGCCAGGAATTTGGGAATGAGCCTTGCCAGCAGGTCTTGCGCGAGCGCCACTGGAGAGCTGACACTAATCAGGCTGCGGGGTTCGGCGTTGACCCGATCTATGGCTTCGCGTGCCGCTTGCGCGTAAGCGTCCGGCCTAGACATCTTCCAGTCAAGCCTGGAACGCCGCACTCTCGCGCAGGATTTCATAGGGAGCGAGACGATGGGCGTGAAGAGTGCGATCAAGGCCGCATTGTGGTCGACGCGTATGGCGGCCTTCGAGGCCAGCGGACAGGGTCGGCGGAGGTGGTGCGCGACGCAGGGGTTGAACGTCAACACGTTCAACTACTGGCGCTGCCGCCTTCGTGATCTTTCGGCAGCGACGATGCCCGCTTCGCCGCTCTTATCGCGGCCACGTAATGCACCGAACAAGCGGCCGCCCATCACAGCGCCCGATCTGGTGCCCGTGCTGGTCAGAAGCACATCCGCGTTTGCAAGGGTATCAGCGTCAACACTGGTCGAGTTGGAATGGCCCAACGGCGTGCGCTTGAGAACCACGCTGAGCGTTCCGGAACTGGGAACGATGGTGCGTGCGCTAATGTCGTGCTGACGCCGACGGGTTGGTGGCTGGCGGTGGCGGCAGTCGATCTACGCTGCGGCATTGATCGTCTGTTGGTTTCGGTGCAGAGCACGCTGGGTCGCTATGCGTTCGATGGCGGCGCTTTCGTATTTCGTAATCGCAACGGCACACGTATCAAGGTGCTGGTGGTGGATGCGACGGGCGTGTGGCTCTGCGTTCGCAGATTGCACGACGGTCGCTTCGTTTGGCCACGCAACGATGCCAGTTTGTGCGAGCTCAATGCGGAACAATTTGCGTGGTTGTGCGCCGGTGTCGATTGGCAAAGATTGAGTGCAATAAATGCTATCGCACGGCGCGTTTGATGCGATAAAATGTGTCCATGGATGCAACGCAACTCGCCGCGATTACCGATGTCGATGTACTGCGCTGCATCGTCGCCGAGAAGCTGCGCGAGCTTGCCGAACGCGATGCGAAGATTGCCGCCGACCATCGCAGTATTGTTTACAAAGACTGCAAGATCGAGGCCCTGACCGCCGAGGTGTACCGCCTGCGGCGGGTTCATTACGCGGCGCGTACCGAGCGCATGGATCCCGATCAACGCGCCCTGTTCGATGAGGCACTGACCGCCGACATCGCCGCGGTGGAAGCCGAGCTCGATTTGCTGCGTTCACCGGAAGCCGAAGCGGCGCTGGCGCGCGACAAACCAAAGCGCCGTCCGTTGCCGGCAGAACTTCCGCGTGTCGAGACCCGACATGAGCCCGCCTCGTGTGCCTGTGCCCAGTGCGGCGCCGACCTGGTGCAGATCGGCGAGCACGTCAGCGAGAAGCTCGATTGCAAACCGCTGGAGTTCTTCGTCCGGCGCGAGGTGTATCCGCAGTACGCCTGCCGCGGTTGCCAGACGATCACCGCCGAGCCGGTCGCGCCCACGATCGTCGATCGCGGCATCGCCGCGCCGGGTTTGATTGCCCAGGTCGCGATCAGCAAATACGTCGACCATTTGCCGTTGTACCGGCAAGAAGCCATCTACGCCCGCAGCGGCGTGGAGATCGGCCGTACCAGCATGGCCGAGTGGCTCGGTGCCGCCGGCGTCGCCTTGCAGCCGCTGGTGGCCGCGCTACGCAGCGAGTTGCTCACGCACCCGGTGCTGCATGCCGACGAGACGCCGGTGGCGATGCTTGATCCGGGCGCCGGCAAGACCAAGCGCGCGTACTTGTTCGCCTATCGCACCGCAACGAGCGATCCGATGGTCGTGTTCGACTTTTGCACCAGCCGCAGCGGCAGCCATGCCAAAAGCTTTCTGGGTGACTATCGCGGTGCGTTGATGGTCGACGACTATTCCGGCTACAAGGCCCTGTTCGCGAACGGCGTGACCGAACTGGGTTGTTGGGCGCATGCGCGCCGAAAATTCGTCGACCTTCACAAGGCCAGCGGCAGCCAGATTGCACAACAGGCTATCGGCCGGATCGCGGGGCTGTACCAGATCGAAGCCAAGGCGCGCGATCTGGATGACGGCGCCCGGCAGGCGTACCGACAATGCCATGCGGCGCCGTTGATTCACGACCTCAAGACTTGGCTCGATGCGATACGCACGACCGTGGTCGGCAACAGCGGCACCGCGAACGCGATCGACTACACCTTGCGCCGCTGGGCCGCGCTGACGCGCTATCTCGAGGATGGCCGTTACCCGATCGACAACAATCCGATCGAGAACGCGATCCGGCCGATTGCGCTGGGCCGCAAGAATTGGTTGTTCGCCGGTTCCGAGCCGGCGGGCAAGCGTGCGGCGGCAATTATGAGTCTGCTCGCCACCGCCAAGGCCAATGGTCACGAGCCACACGCTTGGTTGACCGATGTGCTTACGCGCTTGCCGACAACGCTGGATCGCAACATCGACGCGTTACTGCCGCATCACTGGCAGCCTGCGGGCTGAGCACGCGCGACCGCTGAGCCGCAAGGTGTCTCCGCCGCACGCTTAC
>JAYSXN010000037.1:0-2417 GCA_043717405.1 Gammaproteobacteria bacterium | reverse complement strand
CCTGGCCCATCATGATCGGATTCTTGCGCTTGCCCGACTTGTAGTCGTGCAGCGCCTTGCTCAGGTAATCGGCGTACTGCCCGGCAAGCTTCGGATAGCTGCCATCCAGGGTCTTGTTGCCATCGGCGCCGTGGCACGCGGAGCAGACGGCTTTGGCCTTGGCCTGGCCATGCGCTGCGACGCCGCTTGGTGAGGCCATCGCCATGCTGCTGCCCGCCAAAGCAAGCGCGACCACGGCAATTTCAATCTTCATACGGATCGTACCCATTACTTGGCGGCCTTCAGGCTGGACAGGTAGGCGGCAATGTTGGCGATGTCCTGCTCGGAAAAACTCTGCGCCTGCGCCTGCATGGTCGGGTGGTTGCGCTCGCGCTTTTTGTAACCGGTGAGCGCGGCGATGATGTACTGCTCATTCTGCCCGCCGATCTTCGGTACGCGATAGCTGGGGTAGGCATTCTTGTATTCGGCAATGCCGTGGCAACCGGTGCAGGTGTAAGCCAGGGTCTTGCCTTTGGCGGCGTCCCCTTTTGCCAAGGCCGGTGCAGCAAGGATGGCCATGGCCAGGCAAGGGGCAAACAGCAGTACTTGTTTCATCATTGGGTTCCGGCAAGAGGGGCGGGGACTGGCAACGCGAAATTATAACGTGCGTACCGGCGGCGAGACAGGGGCGTTGAGCGCCACCGCCAAGGCGCATGGATACTTTCGGCATATGCGTCTTTCGCCGCGATACCTTACTGTTGTATGCAACTACCACACCCCAGTCCGAGCGAGTCCGATGAGCCTGTCCGCCAAACCCTTCCGATTTTCCGTGCGACTCCGCCTTTTTGCCTTGGCCGTGGGGCTCGCCAGCCTTGCTCTGGGCGGTTGCCACAAGGCCGAGGTGGACGCCAAGACCGGGGAGCCGGTCAAGCTGGACAAGGACGGCAAGCCCGTCGAGAAGGTCGAGGCAGTGCCGGTGGAAGTGGCCAAAGTCGCCCGCCATCCCATTTCAGCACGCTACTCGGGCACGGCCAACCTGGAGGCTCCGGGCGAAGCACAGGTAGTCGCAAAGACCTCCGGCGTGATGGTGCAATTGCTCGCCGAGGAAGGCGACCAGGTACATGCCGGGCAATTGCTCGCGCGCATGGATGGTGATCGCGTGCGCCTCGAGGCGCAAAAGCAGCTGGCCCAGGTGCACAAGCTGGAAAACAATTTCCGCCGTTCGCAGGAGTTGGCGGCGCAGAAGCTGGTCAGTGCCGAGGCAAGTGATCAGATCCGCTACGATCTTGAAGCCGCGCGCGCCAGTTATGCGCTGGCCAACCTCGAGCTGAGCTACACCAACATCGTCGCGCCGATCAGTGGCGTGATCGCGCAGCGCATGGTCAAGCCAGGCAACCTCATCGCGTTGAATTCGCCGGTGTTTCGCATCGTCAACAATGCCCACCTGGAAGGCGTGCTCAACGCGCCGGAACGGGAGATGAGCCGGCTCAAGATCGGGCTGCCCCTGCAGATGGTCGTCGATGCCGTGCCGGGCAAGGTGTTCACCGGTCGCGTCGATCGGGTCAGCCCGGTGATGGATTCTGCCAGCGGCACGTTCCGCGTCGTATGTGCATTCGACAACGCACCCGAGCTGCGCCCGGGCATGTTCGGCCGCATCCAGGTGGTCTATGACCAGAGGGCGGACGCGCTGACCGTGCCGCGCATCGCGCTGCTCGAAGACGAAGGCGAGCCGGCGCTGTACGTCGTGCGCGGCAACAAGGTCAAGCGCGTGGCGGTGAAGCTGGGCTACACCAATGGCGAGCTCGCCGAGATCAAGAGCGGCGTGCGGGAAGGCGACAGCGTGGTCACCGCCGGCAAGGTGGCGATTCGCGACGGCACCGAGATCCAGGTCATCGATCCCTCGGGCAGCGTGCTGGGCAAGAGCATCGCCTCGGGCGCCGCCAGCAAATGAATATCGTCGAATTCGCTACGCGCAGGCGAGTGACGGTGGCGATGGTCACGCTGACCTTCGTGCTGTTTGGCGCGATTGCGCTCGGCGACCTGAAGGTCAACCTGCTGCCTGACCTCAGCTATCCGACATTGACCGTGCGCACCGAGTACACCGGTGCCGCGCCTGCCGAGATCGAGACACTGATCACCGAGCCCGTCGAGGAAGCGGTCGGCGTGGTCAAGAACCTGCGTAAGCTCAAGTCGATTTCGCGCACTGGCCAGAGCGACGTGGTGCTGGAATTTTCCTGGGGCACCAACATGGACCAGGCCAGCCTTGAGGTGCGCGACAAACTCGACGTACTGCGCCTGCCGCTCGAATCCAAGGCACCGGTGTTACTGCGCTTCAATCCGTCGACCGAGCCGGTCATGCGATTGGTGTTGACCGCGCCGGCGAATTCGAGCGGCAGCGAACAAGCCGAGTTGATGCGCCTGCGCCGTTACGCGGACAA
>JAYSXN010000360.1:0-3212 GCA_043717405.1 Gammaproteobacteria bacterium | reverse complement strand
CGTGGATCAGCTGGATGCTGCGATCGACATGCTCGCTGGCTTCGGGGTGGAAGCTGATCGAGGTCGCACCGGCTTCAGCAAAATCCGGAATGATACGGTCCACCGGCTTGACCATCAGGTGCACGTCGATCGGCGCGCGGACGCCATGCTTGCGCAAGGCCTCGCAGATCAGCGGGCCGATGGTCAGGTTGGGTACGTAGTGGTTGTCCATCACGTCGAAGTGAACCCAGTCTGCGCCGGCGCCAAGTACCGCGTCGACTTCCTCGCCAAGCTTGGCGAAGTTTGCCGACAGGATTGAAGGGGCGATCAGGCACTGGCGCATGGGCAAGGTCCGTTTGGGCAGCAGTCGAGCAGCGCGCTCACAGGCCGCGCTGGCGTTTGATTTGTTCGTAGGCGCCGTTGATTTCGAGCGCCCGCTGGCCGGCGAGGTCACGAATTTCCTGGGCCGCATTGGCAACGCGGTCGGGATGATACTCGCTGATGCGGCGGCGGTAGGCTTGCTCGAGGTCGTCGTCGCTGACCGACGCGCTCACTCCGAGAACGGCGTACGGGTCGGGCAGCACCGGCGGCGCCGTGGGCGGCGGCCCGACCGGCGGTGTCGAGCCCTGTGGCTGGCTGAACATGCCGATGTCGTACAGATGGCCGAGCGCGAAGCCAAGCAGCATCAGTGCCGGCCTGCGCGTCAACAAGCCGAGCAGGAGCCCGATCACTTTGCCTTTCCATTTCATGGCGGCATTCTACCAGCCGTCCCCGGAACGCACGGTTACAATGCGCACATCACCATTTCCGGAACCGCCGTGTCCACCACCCTGCATAGCTCCCACCTGCCCGGCCTGAGCCTGCTGCACCAGGGCAAGGTGCGCGATGTTTTCGAGCTGTCGCCGCAGCGGCTGCTGATGGTCGCGACCGATCGCCTGTCCGCCTTCGACGTGGTGCTGCCGGATCCGATTCCTGGGAAGGGTGAAATGCTCTGCCAGATTTCGAACTTCTGGTTCGCGCGCACCGCGCACCTGATGCCCAACCACCTTACCGGCGAATCGGTCGCCGCGGCCTTGCCGGCCGGTGTCGATGCACGCTGCTACCTGCGCCGCAGCGTGGTAGTGAAAAAATTGCGCGCCGTGCCCGTGGAAGCGATTGCCCGCGGCTACCTGATCGGCAGCGGCTGGAAGGACTACCAGCGCGACGGCACCCTGTGCGGCTTGCGCCTGCCGCCCGGGCTGCGCCAGGCCGAGGCGCTGCCGGAGCCCATCTTCACGCCATCAACGAAAGCCGCCGCCGGCAATCACGACGAGAACGTAAGCTTCGACGCGATCGTCGCCAGCATCGGCGCCGACCTTGCCGAACAGGTTCGCGCCGCGACGCTTGCGATCTACCGCTTCGCCGTCGCCCATGCCGCGCAGCGCGGCATCATCATCGCCGACACCAAGCTCGAGTTCGGGCTCGACGACAACGGCGTGCTGCACGTGATGGATGAAATGCTGACTCCGGATTCTTCAAGGTTCTGGCCAGCCGATTCCTATCGCGTGGGCATCAGCCCGCCGAGTTACGACAAGCAGTTCGTGCGCGACTATTTGGAAACCCTCGACTGGGACAAAACCGCGCCCGGTCCGGCGGTACCTGCACAGGTGATCGCCGCGACTCGCGCGAAGTATGCCGAAGCGTTGCAGCGGCTCGCCGACATCGATATTGATGCCGTACCTGAAGCCACCGACGCCGCATCCTGAGGCATCTCGCGACAAGGACTACCTCATGCGCCGCATCGACGAATTGCTCGACCAGTACTCGCAGGATCACCGCAACGCCACCAACCAGTGGATCCACGTCGTCTGCGTGCCGGCTATCGTCTGGTCGGCCACCGCCATGCTGTGGGCCATTCCGGTGCCGGGTCGCGCCTTCCTTCCGGGGTTTTTCTCCGCGCTCGCGATGTTCCTTGCGTGGGCCTACTACTGGCGGCTGTCGCGCACCTTGTCGATGGGACTGCTGCTGTGCTTCCTGCTCAGCGCCATGGCCAACCGCTGGCTGGCCAACCGTTATGGCATCCATGGACTGCTCACCATCGGCCTGGTGGTGTTCGCGGTGGCCTGGGTTGGCCAGTTCATCGGCCACAAGGTCGAGGGCCATCGGCCGAGCTTTCTGACCGACCTCGTATTTCTGCTGGTCGGCCCTTTGTGGACGCTGCGCAAGCTGTACCAGAAGGTCGGCATTGCCTACTGAAGCGCGCCATCGGCTGGGCGGCCGCGACTTGCTGCTGGTTGCCATCATCTGCCTGGCTTGGGCCGGCAACTTCCTGACCTCCAAGCTCGCCTTGCACGAAATGCCGCCGCTGCTGTTTACCGCGCTGCGACTTTCCGTGCTGGTGCTGGTGCTCACACCCTTCATCAAGCGACCGCAGGTTGGACAATGGCCGCGGCTCATCGCGGTTGCGGTGTGCAATGGCGTGCTGCATTTTGGCTTGAGCTTCTGGGCGCTGAGCCTGTCGCCGAACATCGCCTCGCCAGCCATCGTCATGCAAAGCTACGTACCGATGGCGGCGTTACTGGCGTGGTGGTTGCTCGGCGAAAAATTCCATTGGCGCACCGGCGCGGCGATCGGCTTGAGTTTTCTCGGCGTAATGGTGCTCGGCTTTGACCCGCTGGTCCTGCGCAGCCCAGAAGCGGTGCTGCTGATGCTTGCTTCGGCCGTGTTCCTGGCCCTGGGCACGGTACTCATGCGCGGCTTGAAGGGCATGGGGATGATCAGCCAGCAGGGCTGGACGGCGGTGATCGGATTGTTGCCTCTTTTGGCGGCGAGTGCCGCGGTGGAGACCCATCCCATGGCTGCGCTGGCGCGCGCAAGCTGGGTCGCATGGGCCGGCGTCGTGTATGCGGCCCTGGTTGCGTCATTGCTTGGCCACGGTCTGTATTACCGATTGACGCAGCGGCATCCTATTGCGCAGATCACGCCGTACCTGCTGGCGGCACCGCTGCTGGCGACGATCATGGGCATCGTGCTGCTCGGTGACCGCGTTGGCGCGCGGTTATGGCTCGGCGGCGGCATGGTCCTGGCGGGCGTGCTCATCATCGGCTTGCGCAATCTTTCGCGGGCCACTCCCGCGCCGGTGCAAGCCTCCGACATCTAAGGCGGTTGCAATTCCATTGCAACCCGAGCGGGCTTGCTTGGGCGCGCGTCGCCGCGCGAACTCAGCCCTGCCCAGCCTGCGGCGGCGTCCAGTC
>JAYSXN010000359.1:0-9453 GCA_043717405.1 Gammaproteobacteria bacterium | reverse complement strand
CCACCGCGCGACGGCCGCTCTTCCACCAGTACAGCATCACGATTACGGGCCAGCCGAAGCCAACCAGCAGGCGGTTCGCACCGGTCATGTTGGCGGCGGCGTAATGCACGTACTCCGAATCCGGCGCCTGGCCGCCACGCATCGCGTAGTAAAAGTCGACGACGAACTCGGGCAACACGGTGATCAGCGCCAGCACCGCGAGTGCGGGACCGCGCGAGACATGTTGCTCCGCGGCTTCGACCGCCCATGACAACATGAAGCCGGCGGCCAGTATCGACACGCCCGCGAACGCGACGGTCGGCAAGGCCGGCAGGTGCGTCGCCGTGAACCGCAGCGCCAGTGCCGGCGCCGAAGCGAGCAGCGCGATGGCGAGGGCGAACCAGAAACGCCGCATGGATGCAGCCATGGTTTTCTTCGCAGTGGCGTTCATGCTGCGTACGCAATTTAGATGGACGCCTACCCTAGCAAAATCAGCGTCAGAAACTGCCATCAATTTGGCAACTGAAGTCAGGAGCAGCGGAGAGCGAGCCGTTGGCCTCCTGGCGACGGCGGATTAACTCGGGCCGCGTCTGAGCTCCCCCTTAACGGGACACAACCTTTACTCGGTCGGAACCATGGCGCGATATATTGTGCAGGCTTCGACAACAATCACTCGAGGGTAGGAAGAATTTGCAATTGGTTCGAATGCCCCTGTGTATTGCGACCTGGATCGTACTTGCCAGCCTTTCGGCCTGCGCCTCCTACCGATCGCAGTCGCTGGATACGAGTCCGAGGGCTCCCGAAGACCTGCAGGCGACGCAGGTCGACCCGACGCAGATGCCCTGGCCTGCCCTGCGCTCCCACGCCTTCGATCCCGCCGACGGCCTGGACATCACCGAAACGGCAATGCTCGCCGTTGCCAATAATCCGGATCTTCGCATTGCCCGCGACGACGCGGGTATTGCACGCGCGCAGGCATTTTCGGCGGGATTGCTGCCCGACCCCCAGATCAGCCTGAGCACCGACCACCCTTCCGGAAACATTCCGGGCAGCAATATCAATGCCTTCGGCCTGGGTATCAGCTATGACATAAACGCCCTGCTCCGCCACTCGGCCGACAAGGCATCGGCCGCGGCCGCGCAGAACCAGAGCGAGCTGGAATTGCTGTGGAAGGAATGGCAAACGGTGGCCCAGGCGCGACTGCTGTTCGTCCGCAGCATCGAAGGCGCACGCAACCTGCAATTGCTCGAGGACGAACTCGCTTTGTTCGCCGACCGCCAGGCAAGATTGCGACGCGCCCTTGCCGCCGGCAACGTCACCGTCGACAGCGTTGCGACGGATTACTCGGCTCTCGGCGACGTGCAGCAGAGGATCGCGGATCAGGAGCGAAAGCTCAACCAGACGCGCCATGAGCTCAATACGCTGCTTGGGCTGGCACCGAGTGTTCGCCTGAGGCTGGTTGGCGACGACGTGCTGCCGCGGATCGATGCGGAGCGGATGCGTGCGCTTGCGCCGGCAATCGGCCGCCTACGCCCAGACCTGCGCGCGCTTGAATCGGGATATCGCAGCCAGGAGGAGAAGTACCGCGCCACGGTGCTCGCGCAATTTCCCGCGCTGTCGCTTGGCTTCAACCGTGCCCGCGATACCAGCGGCATCTACACGACGGGCTTCAACCTGTCATTGTCGCTGCCGATCTTCAACGGCAACAAGGGCAACATCGCCGTGGAAAAGGCGACGCGCCAACGCCTCTACGACGAATACCACGGGCGGCTGTCAGCAGCCGTGGCCGACATCGATGCCATTCTGGAAGATCGCGAACTGGCCGAGCGACAGCTTGCCGATGTACGCATGAGCGTGGCTGAACTGGAACGCCTGTCTGCCCATTCGCAGGCTGCGTTCCAGGCGGGTAACATCGATGTGGTCGCTTACGTGACCCAGCGCGACGCACTCCTGGCCAAACGAATGGAAGCGATTGCCCTGGAGCAGGCGTTGCGCGAACAGGAAGTCAGCCTGCAGACGCTGTTCGGCAGCCAGATCCCCACCACTGACACGACGGCCACGCCAAAATGAGCGCGAACCCGAACCATCGCCGCACGCATCTTTCCAATGCTGCTGTCCCCGCCCTGCTCGCTTTGCTGGTCGCCGGATGCGGTTCGACATCAACCGGCAGCGCGGGCCCCGCCGACCCCGCCCCCGCCGGCGCCACGCCGGGTGTGCTGGTAGTGACGATGCAACCGCGCCGCGTGCCCATCGCCGGGACGCTGACGCTGTACGGTGAAGTGGCGCAGGAAGCAGGTGCGAGCGAGAACGTCACGTTCGCACGAGCCGTGCTGCTGTCCCACTTGCGGGTCAGCGCAGGACAACGCGTGCGTGCGGGCCAACCTCTGCTCGAGGTCGTGACCGATCCCAACGCGGGCGCCACCTACCAGCAGGCGCAGTCGGCGGTGATGCTTGCGCAAAAGGAGCTGAGCAGCCAGCAGGAGTTGTTCACTGAGCGCCTGACGACGCAAAGCCAGCTCGCCGCGGCGCAAAAAGGCCTTCGGGATGCGAAGGCACAGCTGGCGGCTGAGCAACAATCCGGTTCCGCTCCGGGGACCGAGGTCGTGCGGGCAGCGCACGACGCTGTCGTTGCAAGCGTTGGCGCACAGCAGGGCGACCGTGTGCAGGCCGGTACCAGTGTGCTTCAGCTCTCGCGTTCGGGCGCCCAACGCGTCCTGCTTGGTGCCGAGCCCGAGGATGCGGCACAACTGTCCGCAGGGATGCCCGTGGATCTCACCCCGGTTTTTGGCGAGGGCCATGTGTCGGCGACTGTTTCCCAGGTTTACGAGGTCATCAATCCACAAACGCGACTGGTCGACGTGGCGGTGCGCTTGATTGGCGGGACGCAGTCGCTGTTGCCTGGGCAAAAGGTTCGCGGGGAGATCACCCTGCATACCGCCGACGCCTGGATCGTTCCGCCCTCGGCAGTGCTCACTGACACCCGCGGCGCCTACATCTACCAGGTGGCGAAAGGCCGAGCCCATCGAGTACCGGTACGTGTTGCCGTGGAGAAATCAAAATTCGACGGCCTTACCGGCGAAATCGATCCAACTTCGCCGATCGTCGTTTCAGGCAACTACGAGCTGGAGGACGGCGTACCGGTCCGGACGGGACGCCAATGAATGCAACCGCCTGGCTGCAGGCGCATCGGCGCTCGATACTTTTTTTCCTGAGCGTACTGGTGATTGGCGGCTGCCTGGCCGCGTTGAAACTACCCGTCAGTCTGTTCCCAACCGTCGACTTCCCCCGCGTCGTAGTGAATGTCGATGCCGGCGACCGGCCCGCCGAGCAGATGGAACTGGAAGTGATGCAGCCGATCGAGGAAGCGATCCAGCGCGTCCCAGGCGTGGTCAGCGTTCGCTCCACCGTCAGCCGCGGAACGGCCGATGTTTCGGTCAATTTCGACTGGGGCAGCGACATGGCCGTAGCCACCTCGCAGGTCAACCAGGCCGCCGCCCAGCTGTTGCCGAACCTGCCGTCGGGGACCACCGTCGACGTGCGACGCATGGATCCGACCGTGTTTCCGGTCCTCGCCTACAGCCTGACATCCGAAGGCACGCCGCCGACAGAGCTGTATGACATCGCGCAGTACCGCCTGCGCCCGTTGCTTGCAGGTATTCCCGGCGTTGCGCGGGCCGAGGTCGTCGGCGGTGACAAGGAGGAATACCAAGTCATCGTCGATCCACAGCGGCTGGCCGCATTCGACCTGACCCTGTCTGACGTGTCCGCGGCGCTGTCGGCGGCGAACGTAGTGCAGGCGGTCGGCCGCCTGGAGGAACACTACAAGTTGTATCTGGCTATTTCCGACACCCGCTTCCGAAACTTGCAGGAAATCCGCGACACCGTGCTCAAGACCGGCAGCAATGGCCTAGTGCGCCTTGAAGACGTCGCCACCGTATCGCGCGGGTCAACTCCGCAGTGGGTGCGCGTCAATGCCGACGGCCATGACGCGGTGCTGCTCAACATCTATCAACAACCCGGCAGCAACAGCGTACAGATCGCGCGCGACGTGACGGAGCAATTGCAGGCCTATCAAAGCCAGCTTCCGGCCGGCGTCAAACTTGCCAACTGGTACGACCAAAGCGTGCTGGTGGTCGATTCGGCGGCCAGCGTGCGTGACGCGATCCTCATCGGGGTAGTGCTTGCCGCGCTGGTGCTATGGTTTTTCCTCCGAAGCATCAAGATCACACTGATTGCCATTTTGGTCGTCCCGGCAACACTCGCCGCGACGGTTGTGCTGCTGTACGTGCTGCATATGAGCTTCAACATCATGACGCTGGGCGGAATGGCGGCCGCCGTGGGTCTCATCATCGACGACGCGATCGTCATGACCGAGCACATCGTGCGACGCCTGCATGGCACCGGCAAGGATCACCACGGGCAGGTCATGGCGGCAGCCCGCGAATTCACCCAGCCGCTGGTGGGATCATCGGCATCCACCATCGTTATTTTCCTTCCCCTTGCGTTCCTGTCGGGCGTCACCGGCGCTTTTTTCAAGGCGCTGTCGCTGACCATGGCAGCGGCATTGGTTATTTCATTCGTGATCACCTGGCTGGCGGTGCCGCTGCTGGCGGATCACTTCCTCGGCGAGAAGGATGCCGAGCCACATGCCGACAACCGTTTCATGCGCTGGCTGCACGGAAGTTACTCGCACCTGTTGCCACGCCTGGTGGCGCGCCCGGTGCTGCTGCTGTTCGGGCTGGTACCGCTTCTCGGCCTTGGCATCGTCGCCTGGTTCAACGTCGGTTCCGGCTTCATGCCGGCGATGGATGAGGGCGGTTTCATCCTCGATTACCGTTCCGCACCCGGCACCTCGCTGACCGAGACCAATCGACTATTGAACCAGGTCGAACAGATCATCCGGTCCGATCGATACGTGGCCACCTATTCGCGTCGAACCGGCGCGCAACTCGGCGGGGGACTGACCGAGGCGAACGAGGGAGATTTTTTCATCCGCCTGAAGTCCGGCAATCGCCCGCCGATCGAAACGATAATGGACGACCTTCGCGGCCAGGTGGAAAGCAAGGTCCCCGGGCTGGACATCGAGCTCATGCAACTGCTCGAAGATGTCATCGGAGACTTGACCGCGGTGCCACAGCCCATCGAGGTGAAGCTGTTTGCCAATGACCCGCGCTTGCTCGAAACCAGCGCCGACCAGGTGGCAGCTCAGTTGCACAAGATCAACGGCGTTGTCGACGTCAAGAGCGGTGTGGTGCCGGCCGGCGATGCGCTCGAGATCCATATCGACCGCGTCAAGGCTTCGCTCGAAGGCATCACCCCGGAGACAGCCACGAAAATGGTCGATGCAGCCATCAGCGGCACCGTAACCACTGCCGTGCGTGGCGATGTCAAAATGGTCGGCGTCCGTGTCTGGACCCCACCGGAGTTGCGTTCCTCGCTTCAGAGCCTGCGCGAACTGAGGTTGCGCGCGGATGATGGGCATCTGGTGCCGCTCAAGCGCATCGCGTCGATCCTGCCGGTGAGCGGGCAGCCGCAGATCGACCGGGAAAACCTCAAGCGCATGATCGGCGTGACCGGGCGCATCAGCGGCCGCGACCTGGGCTCGGTCATCGTCGACGTGCGCAAGATGCTGGATCGCAAGGGCGCGCTTCCGCCTGGCGTGCGCTATGAACTCGGCGGCCTCTACAAGCAACAGCAGATCGCCTTTCACGGACTGATGGCGGTGTTCGTCGCCGCGATCGCACTGGTGTTCCTGCTGCTGCTGTTCCTTTACGAGAGCTTCCGCGTTGCCCTGGCGATCATGGCAATCCCGTTGCTGGCAGTGTCCGCGGTATTCGTCGGGCTATGGGTCACCGGCATCGAGCTGAATATCTCAGCGATGATGGGCATGACGATGATCATCGGTATCGTGACTGAAGTGGCGATCTTCTACTTCTCGGAATATCGCGATGTCGTCGCCGTCCGTGGCCATTCGGTCGAAGCGCTCGTGGAGGCAGGCAACAACCGCATGCGGCCGATTGCAATGACCACTTTGGCAGCAATCCTGACGCTGCTGCCATTGGCGATGGCCATCGGCCAGGGCTCGGCCATGCAGCAACCGCTGGCGGTAGCCATCGTATCCGGCCTGCTGGTGCAACTGCCGCTGGTGCTGCTCGTCATGCCCGTGCTCTTCCACATGTTGCGTACGCGCAAGGCCGGCAGCTAAGTTCGCGGGACCAATGGATCAGCGAGCAGGAAGGACGGCGCGTGGCACTTGATGCGACCACCGACCTGCGAGCAGTCTTTGGAAGCGCGAGTCCCGACGCAGCGAGTCCCAGGCCGGATCGTTACGCAGCGACGCGGCGGATACCTCGCGGCCTGCGGGCACGGCCAGCAATTGCTCGATATGCTTCAACGCCGAGTCGGTCTCGCCGACCTGCGCTTCAATCTTTGTCAGTTGCGCGAGATAAAACACGCCGCCGATCATGTCGCGGGACAGCGGCAGCAGCTCAGCCGCCCGCCGCCCCGCCGCCAGGGCAGCTTCATTTTTTCCAAGCCCGGCATAAACGCGCGCGAGATTGCCCTGCGCACCAGGTTGCTCGCGCGACAATCCCTGCAATACCTTCTGCGCGGCGATAAACGCAGTGCGTGCCGAGACAGTTTCACCTTTGAACGCCAGCGCCTGTCCACGCAGCAGCATCACCGGGATCAGGACATTGCTCTTGTTGTCGAGCAGCCAATCCGGTGCCTGTGCAATCGCCGCAAGCGCCGCATCGGGTTGGCGCATCGTCATCGCAAGGTCGAAGCGTGCCAACGATGCCGAGCCTTGCGGGTTGTAGCCTGCGCGAATGGCCGCCAGGGAGCGGCCTGCTCCTTCAAGGTCGCCGCGCATCCGCAAGGCCGTTGCGCGGTAGACCTGGACATCGATGTTGTCCGGGGCCAGGGCCAGCCCGCGATCGCAAGACTTCACCGCTTCGGCGTAGCGGCGCAATTCCACCAAGGTAGCACAGACATCACCAGGCAGTTTGGAGTCACGCGGGTTGAGCACCGTTGCCTGTTCAAACTCCGACACCGCTTGCAAGACGTTGCCCTGCCGACGGTGCACATAGGCGGTCGCCGCCATGACGTCGGCGTCGGCGAGGCGCGCGCGCGCCGCGGCAAACTCGGCCAAGGCCGGCGCATAGTCCAGGCGTCCCCAATAATGGACATAGCCCATCGCCAAGTGCGCTTGCGGAAGGTTCGGCTGCAGCTCAAGCGCCTTGGTGGCCGCGGCTCGGGCTGCATCGATGGCCTGCTTACTGGGATCCCTGCCGGTGAAATAGGCTTCGGCTTTCAGATAAGACAGCCGCGCGTAAGCCAGTGCGAATCCCGGATCGGCAGCGATCGCACGTTCGTATAACCCGGCAGCCTTGCGTATCGACTCGGCAGGGTCTTTCGCTGTGGTCGCATCAAGCTGGTTGGTCAAGTACTCGGCCCTGAGGAACAAATCGTAAGCCTCGGGATCTTGCGTCGGTACGCTGGCGAGCTGCACCGACTCGGCCGGCAGCAACTGCGCCTGCAAGGCATCGGCAACTTTTTCGGCCACGTCACTCTGCACCGCAAACACGTCCTTGAGTTCGCGATCGTAGTTCTGCGCCCACAGGTGGCCATCGTCGCGCGCATCGATCAGCTGCAGGTTGATCCGCACTTTGCCGTCGGCCCGCTGCACGCTGCCTTCCAGCACCGTCGCGACGCCCAGCTGTTCGGCGACAATCTTCAGATTCGGCGGGTGGCTGGCGTACTGCTCGGTCGAGGTACGCGAGATGACTTTCAAGGCGTGGATGCCGGCCAGGCGCGTGAGGATTGCGTCCTGCATGCCGGTCGCGAAGTAGGCATTGTCCTGATCGGCACTGAGGTTTTCGAACGGAAGCACGGCAATGGATTTGCCAGTGGCCGTGATGGCGCCAGCGCTAGCGACGATTTGCGCCTTGGCCCGCTGCTGCGCGACGGCGGCTATCGCCGCCTCGCGACGCGGCGCCAGCACAAGCTTGTCGAAACCCAGATACGCCAACGCCAGCACCAGCACGAACAGGATCGAGCGCTCCATGCGCCTGGCGGTCTGCGGTGCAACGGACTCACCGGGCTTCACTTCGGCATCGCGCTTCAGGCCATCCGGCGTCAGCTCGAACACCCAGGCGAACACCAGCACCGGGAGGCAAAGGAGAGCGAGGACGGTGACGAGCGCCTTCATCAACCAGCTCGGCGCACCGAACACCGGGAGCAACGTGCTCGCCACCTGCACCAGCAACCAGGCGCCGACCAGGTAGAGCCCGGCCATGCGGATTACATTGCGGCGCTTGAGTTCGGCAATGAGCGACATGCAGCGGCCCTTGCCACGCGTAGCTGCGCGGCCTCCCCACCCCCGATCATGCCAGAAGACGCGATGGCCGCCTGATCAGGTTACGGTCGAGGGGCTTAACCAACAGCCTGAGAAGTGCGACCTAGTTCGTTGATTCCCGGTGGGAAATGAGTATGATCGACACCGAACGACCTTGGCGGTCCTTAGGCGAAAAAGCGCATGAGCACGCACGCGACCCTCCGAACGCTGGCACTGAGCCTGGTCCTGGCCACTGGCGCGGCGCACGCAGGCTTTTTCAGCCGCAAGGCGAAGCAGGCACCACCTCCGCCGCCAGAGCCGGCGCCTGTTGTTGCACCGCTGCCACCGCCGCCGCCCCCGGCGCCGATCCCGCTCGAGTTCTCGGGCATCCAGACCGCCGCTCCGCTGATGGCCCCTATGGACCGCCTGCAATCGGCATCCGCGGACGTGCGGGACACCGTGGAGTGGGTCGCAGCCAGCAAGGACAACGGGGGACTCCCGTTCGTAGTGGTAGACAAGGTCAATGCCCGGGCCTACGCCTTCACGCCAGCCGCGCAGTTGCAGGCGACGGCGCCGGTCCTGCTCGGTTTGGGCGTCGGCGATGTGGTCATGGTGTCCCCGGATGTGCCGATGTCCGCGGTCCCGCCGCAGAAGCGCATCACTCCCGCCGGCCGCTACCCGTCGCGACTGGTGACCGACATGCACGGCAAGACGGTCCTGCTCATCGACGGCCAGAACCTGATCACGATGCACATTGTCGTGAAGGGCACGCCCGCGCAGCGTCGCGCTGAGCGCCTGGCCAGCGTCGGCTCGGACGACAACCGCGTCTCTTTCGGCTGCATCAACGTGCCACCGGGTTTCTTCACGACCGTCGTCGACCCCGACTTCCGGCCCGGAAAAGGCATCGTCTACATCCTTCCGGAGAAGACCACCCCGGGGCAGATGTTCGGGTTCCAGCCAGCGCCGGTACCTGCACCGATCACCGCACCGGTGGCAATGCAGACGCAGGTCGCGGCCGCGCAGCTTCCCGCTTCCCCGCAGGCGCCGCAAGCTGTATCCATATCGGTTGGCGAAGTCACTGCCGCAGGCACCACAGGGGTCGCCCAGTAGTCTCATGGTCCTGACGCGGATCAATTCTT
>JAYSXN010000358.1:0-3251 GCA_043717405.1 Gammaproteobacteria bacterium | reverse complement strand
CAAGACCGACGCGCATGTACAAAAAACAGCTCGGCCGCAAGCCGCGCATGACCAATTTTCCGGAGCCGCACCATGAGCATCGCCCTGCCCTTCCTCGCGCTGTTGATCATCGGCAGTATCGCGGCCTACCACCGGTTTTCGCTCGCCGTGTTCACCGCGCTCACCGCCACGACGCTGGTCGTGCTGGCGCTGGCTGGCGCCAGCCACGGCGCATTGATCACCTGCGCGGTGTTGCTGGCGGTATTCACCCTGCCGCTGCTGCTGACGCCCTTTCGCCAGCGCTTCGTCACCGCGCCGCTGCTGAACTTCTACAGCAAGATACTTCCGCCATTGTCCGACACTGAAAAAGTAGCACTGGAGGCGGGAACCGTCGGCTTCGAGGGCGAACTTTTTTCCGGCCGTCCCGACTGGAAGATGCTGCTCAGCCAACCGAAGCCCTTACTCACTGCCGAGGAACAGGCCTTCATCGACGGCCCGGTGGAAGACGTCTGCCGGATGACCAACGATTGGGAAACCACGCACGTGCGCGCCGACCTGGCGCCGGAAATCTGGGAGTACCTGAAGAAACATAAATTCTTCGGCATGATCATCGGCAAGGATTACGGCGGCCTGGGGTTTTCCGCCTACGCGCACTCGCGCGTAATCATGAAACTGGCGTCGGTATCAGCCACCTTGAGTTCGACGGTTGGCGTGCCCAATTCACTGGGCCCTGGGGAATTGCTTGCCCACTACGGCACGCAGGAACAGAAGGATCATTACTTGCCACGCCTGGCCGACGGCCGGGAAATTCCCTGCTTCGGACTGACCGGACCGACCGCGGGTTCGGATGCAACTTCGATTCCCGACTACGGCATCGTCTGCGAAGGCGAATGGAACAGCGCGCGCGTGGTCGGGGTGCGCATGAATTTCGAGAAGCGCTACATCACGCTCGCGCCCGTGGCGACGCTGGTTGGCATCGCCTTCCGGCTGTACGACCCGGATGGCTTGCTCGGCGACGTCAAGGATCGCGGCATCACGCTCGCGCTGGTGCCGCGCAACACCGCCGGCATGGACATCGGCCGCCGGCATTTCCCATTGAACTGTCCATTTCAGAACGGACCGATCCACGGCAAGGACGTGTTCATCCCGCTCTCGCAGTTGATTGGCGGCGAAGACTACGTCGGTCACGGCTGGCGCATGCTGGTGGAGTGCCTGTCGATCGGCCGTTCGATCACCTTGCCCTCGACTTCCAGCGGCGCATCGAAACTGGCCGCCGTGGTAACTGGCGCCTACGCGCGCATCCGCAAGCAATTCGGTCTATCGATAGGCCGCTTTGAAGGCGTCGAGGAAGCCCTCGCGCGCATCGCCGGCAATACCTACGCAATGACCGCGTTGTCGCAGGCAACCGCCGCGGCCGTCGACCGCGGCGAAAAACCCGCCGTGCCATCGGCCATCGCAAAATACCATTGCACGGAAATGGCGCGCGAAGTGGCGCGCGACGCGATGGACATCCATGGCGGCAAGGGCGTCATCCTTGGCCCGCGCAACTACCTGGGCCGTGGCTGGCAGGCGGCGCCAATTTCCATCACCGTCGAAGGCGCCAACATCATGACGCGCAGCCTGATGATCTTCGGACAGGGCGCGATCCGCTGCCATCCGTGGGTGCTGAAGGAAATGCAGGCCGCGCAGAATCCGGATCCGGTGGCGCGCCTTCGCGACTTCGACGTCAACCTGTTCGGTCACATCGGCTTTGCCATCTCCAACGCCGTGCGCAGTTTCTTCTTCGGCCTGACCGTGGCCAAGCTCGGCGCGGCGCCCGGCGATGACTACACGCGCCGGTATTTCCGCAAGCTCAACCGCTACTCGGCCAACCTGGCGTTGTTGGCCGACACCGCGATGCTGTTGCTCGGCGGCAAGTTGAAGTTCAAGGAAAAACTATCCGGCCGCCTTGGCGACGTGCTCAGCCAGTTGTACCTGGCCAGTGCGATGCTAAAGCGCTATGAAGACGATGGCCGGCCGGCGACCGAGCAGCCGCTGCTGGCGTGGGCCTTCCATGACTCCGCGCACAAGATCGAGCTGGCCATGTCAGGCGTCTTGCGCAACTTCCCCATTCGGCCAGCCGCCTGGCTGCTGTGGCTGCTGGTGTTTCCACTCGGCCGCCGTGCGCAGCCGCCTTCCGACCGACTCGGCCGCCGTGCCGCAGCCTTGTTGATGGCGCCGTCGGATGCGCGCGACCGGCTTGCCGACGGCATCTTCCTGACGCCTTGCGAAAACAATCCAGCCGGCCGCATCAACGCCGCGCTGGGCGCGGTGATCCTCGCCGAGCCTGTGGAACGCAAATTCCTCAAGGCGCTCAAGAACAGTGACATCGAAGCACTGACCTTTGCCGAACAACTGACCGAGGGGGTGCGCGAGGGCTGGATCAGCACCGATGAGCGCGCGCAACTGGAACACTTGCGCGAGCTGACCTGGGATGCGATTTCGGTGGACGACTTCGACAGTGCGGAACTGGTTTCAGCGAGTCTGCAACCGCAACGCACTCTCTACCAGGCGGCTTGATGCCTGGATGCGGCGCTTGCGGTAGCGCCGCATGGCCGGCTAGTGCCGGATGGATTCCTGCGGGGCCGAGGTGGTGATGCGTGCGGGCGCTTCCATCCGGTGCAGCAGGGCTTCGAAGTAGGGACCGGAATCAACAGTATGCCCATCGGCGAAACGAATGCTGTAGTTGCGGCCGGTCATCGACGACTGCGATGCGCAGTAGCGAATGAAATCTTCCGCCGTCTTGACATGACGGCCAGCGCTCTTCCATTTCATGCGCAGGTGGGCAGCGGCCTGCGCACCCCCGTATTCACTGCCGTTGCGGATGAACACGGCGCCGGGCATCGATTGCATGGAGTTGATCAACGCGTTGATCTTGGCCGTTTCGGTCAAGGGGAGCTGGGTGCGCACGGTGGCCGGGACGACGGGCGCCAGAGCGGCCGCGGCGAACGCGGTAACCGGCAGGGAAACGGCCAGCAACAGGAGCAATAACTTGCGCATTGGATTCTCCGGCAGCCCTTGGTTGGGCAGCGGCAGACTAGCCCGGCACGACTGAAGCGCTGCGTAACATGTCACCGGGCTCAGCCATCGATATCGGGGGCTCGCAGCGCCTGTTCCCGACCGACCCGCCAGGCGCTGAAGGTCATCGATGCCGCGACCACCAGTCCGGCTGCAAAAACCAAACGCGATCCGGCCAGCGACAAGCCCTTGTGCACCCAGGCGAAGGTCAGGTC
>JAYSXN010000357.1:0-9538 GCA_043717405.1 Gammaproteobacteria bacterium | reverse complement strand
GCTTCGCCGGTGGCCCGAAAGAAAACATCCTCCAGGCTGGATTGCGCATTGTCCGCAAAACGCTCGCGCACCTGCGCCACGGTGCCATCGGCCACCTTCACGCCTTCTTTCAAAATCAGCAGGTGCGTGCAGACTTCCTCGACCAGGTCGAGCAGGTGCGAGCTGAGGATGATCGCCACCCCGTCCTGCGCGAGCCGGCGCATGACGGTTTTCATGCGGCGCATGCCGACCGGATCCAGGCCAGTCATCGGCTCATCGAAAATAACGATGCGCGGCTGGTGCAGCAATCCACATGCGATGGCCAGCTTCTGCTTCATGCCGCGCGAAAGTTCGCCAGGCAGCAGTTGCTGCTTGTCAGCCATCTCCAGCTCAGCAAGGATCGGCAAGGCGCGCGCAGCGTGGTCTGCAACGCCATACAGCCGTGCCACGAAATTCAGATGTTGCGCGACGGTAAGGTATTCGAACAGGCGCGGCTCGTCGGGAATGAAGGCCAGGTTGCGCTTGGCCGCTACCGGATCGGCGGCAACGTCGGCGCCGCACAGCCGCACAGTGCCGAGCGTTGCCGGGATGATGCCGGTGAGGCAGCGCAGCGTCGTGGTCTTGCCGGCGCCGTTCGGGCCCACTAGCCCCATCACCTCGCCCGGACGCACCGCGAAGGACAAGTCACGCACGGCGGTGAAGTCGCCGTAGCGCTTGGTCAGGTTTTCAACTTCGATCACGGTGCGTCCTTCAGGCCAAAAAGGCCAGCGCCGCGCGTACCGCGAGCACGCCGAGCACCACTGAGGCGAGCGCGAAAACCGCGAATCGGTAGCGCACGATATTGACCGTGGCTTGCACGAGGCTATGCAGCACGCGCAGCCCGACATAGGTCCAGGCCAGCGTGGCATTGAACCCGCCGCCCAGTCCGGCAATGGCCAGTGCCAGCGCAGTGGCATAGAACAGCGTTGGCTGTTCCATCAGGTGGTTGTAGTTGTGCGCCTTCCATTGCGCGCGAGGCGGCACGATTTTTTCAAGGTCGGAGCCGCGGCTACCTACCAGTCCCTTGAAGGACACACCCGCCGCCCGCATTGCCGGCAGGCGGGTGACCATCATCCACAACATCATCAACAACGTCCACAACACCAGCGCAATGACCGGGGCAAGGATGGGGCTCTTCATCGAGGTATCCAAAGGGCTCGGCGCTGTTGTCGCCGCCGACGTACTAGACCATAAAAAAGGGCCCGCGCAAAAGCGCCGGCCCCTCACTGATCCGCCGACCTATGTCGGCGTGCGCACGATAACCGGGTTGGTTACCCGGTCTTGTCCGGGCCGCGGTTGCCGAATCCCGCGTTACCCTTGTTGCTGGCGGGAAAACTGTTGTCACCGCGCTGTGGCCCGGCGTTGACGGACTTTTTCGCGCTCGAAGCGGTACCCTTTGAGTTGGTCATGGCGCTGTCTTTCGCGCCAGCACTTTTCGAGGCGCTGGTTTTCGCCGCAGTGCTTTTGGCAGCGCTGCTTTTTGAGGACGCGCCTTTGACCCCGCTGGACTTTCCTGCGGCCTGCTTCGCGCCCTTGGCTTCGCCCTTGACCTTCGCGTTCGCATCCGTCTCGCCATGGTTGCCGCCTTTGCCTTTTTCGCCCTGCTTGCCTGCACCAGCCATCGCACACCTCCGTGTCGGTAACATTTCGATGTCGGCCTGGCATGCAGGCCGGGTGGGGAATCCCGTCGTAAACTTACACCCGTTGACCCGGCGGCAGAGCTGGCTTGGCGTGCGCGGTCAGCGGCGCTTCACCGCCGCCAACTCCTGCGGCTACGCGTGCGCGCCTTTTGCACTATGCTCGCCCGATGAGCAGCGTCCTCCTCGTCTGGGATTTGTCCCGCCAGAATTTTGTCCCGACCAGTCGCGCAGACGCCATCGCCATCGCCGAACGGCTGGGCAAGACCGCCGACTCGCCGAGCCCGCGCTTCCTCGAGCTTGCCGATCGTCTTGCGCAGCGCTTCCAGCAGGATCCGCAGGCTCATGCAGATGGCAGGCAATTGGCCTCGTTCTGGGGCTGCGACCTGCGTGCAACAGCCTCGAGGTGCCGATCGGCAACTTTCAGGCTCAGCGTGCCGGACGATCCATACACCCGGCAGCTCGCGCACCTGGTCGACGAGTGCGCGCAGCAGGATCTTGTCGTGTTCGATGACGAAATTGGCTGGTGCTTCCTGCCTGATGGCACGCTGCTCCCCGAGGAAGACCGCGAGATGTGGTTGTCCGATCGCGCGGAGCTTGCGCCGGTGGATGAAGACGCGGTGGTGAAGCCGGACGACCGTACGTTCCTGCAAGAGCTGGCCGGCGCCTTGTTCGATGAAATCGGCCGAGGCAACCAGCACCGGTAATGCCCGACTCCGGGATCAAATTCCTCGGGCTCGGCGCCGACATCGGCCGCATTGCGCCGGGCTATCGCGCGAACCTTGCGCTGGCGCGCGCGGACATGACGGTCACCGACACCTGGATCGACGGGGTGCACGAGGCGGCCGAACAGGATTGACGCGGCAGCGATGGCAGAATTAGCCATGGACACACGCGGTGCGAAGCCAGCGCCCGACGCAATGACGCCCGCTATGGAGTTTCTTGGCGATCAGGCCGTGCTGCTGCGCTGGGGCGATCAGGCGGAGGTCGCGGTGAACCGGCAGGTGCATGCGGTCGCGGCGGCTTTGCGTACCGAAATGGCGCCGTGGCTGGCTGATTGCGTCCCCGCTTACGCAAGCCTGGCCCTGTACTTCGATGCCGCCGCGATCACGCATGAACGCGTTGCGCAGTGGATCGCCGATTGGCTGGCGACCCGGTATGACTTCGTTGCTGCCGCTGCTTCCACAACGCTGGCACGGCTGGTGGAAATCCCGGTCTGCTATGGCGGCGCCTGCGGTCCGGACCTGGATGATGTTGCGCAAGCCTGCGGACTCAGCGCTGCCGAGGTCGTGGAGCGGCATGTGCGCTGCGAGTACACGGTGGCCATGCTCGGTTTCTCACCGGGCTTCCCGTACCTGCTCGGGCTCGACCCGCAACTCGCCGTCGCGCGCCTGGCAACGCCGCGGGTGCGCGTGCCGGCCGGCAGTGTCGGAATTGGCGGCAATCAGTCCGGCATCTACCCAGGCAATGGTCCCGGCGGCTGGCGGCTGCTAGGACGCACGCCGCAGGTGCTGTTCAACGCAACGCAAGAATCGCCGGCGCTGCTGCTGCCGGGCGATCGCGTGCGCTTCGTGCCGATTGCAGCGGCCCGGTTCGAAGCACTCATCGCGGCGCGGGACCAATGATGCTGGAAGTACTGGCTGGCGGGTTGCAGACATCCGTGCAGGATCTGGGCCGCTTCGGCTGGCGGCATCTGGGCGTGGGCATTGCCGGTGCGCTCGACGGCTATTCTGCGCGCGTGGCAAATCTGCTGGTGGGCAACCCGGAAAATTCCGCCCTGCTGGAAATCACTTTGCACGGGCCACGCCTGCGCTTGCGCGGCGCCTCCCGCATCGCCCTTACCGGTGCGCAGATCGACGCGCACGGCAACGGCCTGTCACTCCCCGGCTGGCGGCCGATCGATCTTCCGCACAACTGCGAGCTGGTGCTGGGCGCCTGCCGACGCGGTGCGCGCGCCTACCTCGCATTCGCCGGCGGCGTGCAGGTCAGCCGGGTCCTCGGCAGCGCCAGTACCGACCTTCGCGCTGGCTTCGGCGGGATCGAAGGCCGTTGCCTGGCTGCCGGCGATCGCCTGACGCTGGGTGCTGCGGATATCGCGGCAGTACGCGAGCCTGCCGCTGCCGCGTGGTGGGTGAGCGCAGGCGTTAAGCTCGATCCCGCGGCGCCAGCGCTTATTCGCGTCCTGCCTGGGCGCGATGGCGTGGCACCAGCCAACTCGCTCGCAGCGCAAGCTTACGTTGTCTCATCGCAAAGCAATCGCCAGGGCCTGCGCCTGCAAGGTACGGCACTGAAACTTGCCGACGCGCATGAGCGTCTATCGGAACCGGTCGCGCCAGGCACCGTGCAACTGCCGCCTGATGGCCAACCCATCGTGCTGCTCGGCGAGGCGCAAACCATCGGCGGTTACCCATGCATCGGACACGTCATCCGCAGCGACCTGTCGCGGCTGGCGCAGTTGCGGCCGGGCGACAGCGTGCGCTGGGAATACATCGGTGCCACGGAGGCGCACGCGCTCGCTTGCGCGCAAGGGCACAGCCTGAGCAGAATCAGGCTGGCAATCGAGCAACGCCGACGTGGACACTGAACTGGATTTCAATTGCGACCTGGGCGAAGGTTGCGGCGATGATGCCGCGATCATTCCGCTGATCAGCTCGGCGAACATCGCCTGCGGCTTCCATGCCGGCGATGCCACGACCATGCGCGACACAGTCGCGCTATGCCGGCAGCATGGCGTGGCCATCGGTGCACACCCCTCGCTGCAGGACCGCGAAGGCTTTGGCCGGCGCGAACTCGGCGTCACGCCGGAAGCGGCGTACACCGCCATGCGGGAACAGCTGGAGACACTTGCGGAAATCGCCGGCGCGCAAGGCGCGCAGGTTCGGCACATCAAGCCGCACGGCGCGCTGTACAACATCGCGGCGCGCGATCCTGCCATCGCGCAGGCCATAGCCCGGGCAACACGTGATTTCAACCGCGACCTGTGGCTGGTCGGCTTGTCTGGATCAGCGTTGACCGCCGCTGGCGAAGCTGCCGGATTGCAGGTTGCGCACGAGGCATTCGCCGAACGCCGCTATGAGGCCGACGGCAGCCTTACGCCCCGCTCGCAGCCGGGGGCGGTGCTGGAAAGCATTGCCGATTGCCTGCAGCAAGTCCTGCTGCTGGTGCGCGAAGGCCTCGTCATCGCCCGAACCGGCGAACGCGTTTCACTGCGGATGGACACCCTGTGCCTGCATGGCGATCGACCCGATGCGGTGCACTTCGCGCAGGCACTACGCAAGACATTGCAGGATGAAGGCGTGAATATCCATGCGCCAGGACCAAGCCGCACATGACCTACTGGCCGCTGCTCGGCGTGTTGGTGGTGGTGATCGGCTTCGTGCTGCGCTGGAATCCTGCAGCCGTCGTGGTTGCCGCGGGCATGGCCAGCGGGCTAGCGGCCGGCAAGTCGGTGCCCGACCTGCTGGCGCTGATCGGTGAAAGTTTTGTTTCGCAACGCTCGCTCAGCCTGGTGCTGCTGACCCTGCCGGTGATCGGCGTGCTCGAATGGGCTGGCTTGCGTGAGCAGGCGCGGCACTGGATCTCGAGCTTCAAGGGCCTGACCCTGGCGCGGCTGTTGATCGGTTACCTCGGCCTGCGCCAGCTGCTGAGCATGATCGGCCTGACCAACGTTGCCGGGCATGCGCAGACAGTGCGTCCGCTACTGGCCCCGATGAGCGAGGCCGCCGTTGAAAACCGCTCGGGCCCGATGACCACGCAACAACGGCAGCGCGTGCTGGCGCTGGCCGCAGCCACCGACAACGTCGGGCTTTTCTTCGGCGAAGATGTGTTCATTGCCTTGGGCGCGGTACTGCTGATCCAGGGCTTCCTTGCCGAAAATGGCCTGCATTTCGAACCGCTGCAGATCGCGCTGTGGTCGCTGCCCACCGCGGTCGCTGCGTTCGCCATCCACTCACTGCGGCTGTGGCTGTTCCAGCGGCGCTTGCAGTCGCAGATGGCCATCATGGCCAGGGACGCCAATGCTGCGCCTTGAGTACGCCTACTGGCTGCTGGCTGCGTTCTTCGCAGTGACCGCGACCATCAACCTGCGCCAGCGACACTGGGCCGCGACGGTGTTCTGGTCGGTACTCGCACTGCTGTTCGCCAGCGGCGATGCCATCCAGGCGGCAGCAAAGGCGAGCAACCACGGCCCAGGTCAACTCGCTGGATTGGGCGTGCTGTCACTGGCGGCATTGGCTCCTCGGATGAAACGCGAACACCTGGCGATGCGCGAGGAGGGCGAGCGCCTCGCCTCGGCGGCGCGATTGCGCGGCAGGCTGTTCCTTCCTGCGCTGATGATCCCGCTGGTCACCGTGCTGGTGGTGATGCTCAAGACCTATGCACCGGCCAGCATCACCTGGCTGGTCGGTGATGCCTCGCCAACACTGGTCGGCCTGACCCTTGCCTGCGTGCTTGCCGGCATTGCCGCCGTTGCCATAACGCGCGCTCCGCTGGCGGCGCCAGCGCGCGAAGGCCGGCGCTTGCTCGACACGCTCGGCTGGGCGGCATTGCTGCCACAACTGCTCGCTGGCCTGGGTGCGGTATTTGCCGCGACTGGCGTAGGCGATGCTGTTGCCAGCCTGGTCGGCCAGGTCATCGCCACCGACAGTCGCCTGGCCTGTGTGCTCGCCTATGGACTGGGCATGGTCGTGTTCACGATGATCATGGGCAACGCCTTCGCTGCCTTCCCGATCATGACCGCCGGCATCGCGCTGCCACTGCTGGTACATCAGCACGGAGGCAACGCCGCCGTGATTGGCGCGATCGGCATGCTCACCGGCTATTGCGGCACGCTGATGACGCCGATGGCTGCCAACTTCAACGTCGTGCCCGCGGCCTTGCTGGAACTCGACGATCCCAACGGGGTCATACGCGCGCAGATCGGCACCGCGTTGCCGCTGCTCGCAGTGAACCTGGTGCTCATGTACTGGCTGGCCTTCCGATGAAACGACGTCCCGCCACAACGCCAACCGTGCTGGTCACCGGCTTCGAGCCCTTCGGAAACGAAACAGTGAATCCTTCGTGGGAGGCAGTGAAAGTCTTGCAAGGCACGCGCATCGGCGGCCATCGAATCGAAACCCGCTGCCTGCCGGTGGTGTTCGGCGACTCGCTCGCGCAACTGCGCACGGCCATCATCCAGACCAGGCCGGCACTTGTTTTAGGCGTCGGCCAGGCCGGCGGTCGAGCGCAGGTTTCGCTGGAGCGCATTGCAATCAACCTCGACGATGCGCGCACGCCGGACAATGCCGGCAACAGCCCGGTAGACGCCGCCATCGTCGCCGATGCGCCCGCCGCCTATTTTTCACTTCTGCCGATCAAGCGCCTGCGGGCTGAATTGCAACGCGCCGGGATTCCGGCCGAGATCTCGCATACGGCCGGCACCTATGTGTGCAACCACGTCTTCTACGGCCTGATGCACCTGCTGCAGACCCGGCGCGGCGCGAGCGGGGGCTTCGTGCATATTCCGTACTCGCCAGCGCAAGCTGCGCACCACCCCGGCGTGGCCAGCCTGTCGACCGAGACGATCACCGCGGCGCTGCGCATCATCGTGCGCACGTCACTGAAGCATCCGCGGGACATCCTGGAAGCGGGCGACGCAACGCACTGACCAATCGCCTAGCGGCCCGACACGAACCGGCTGTCGGGCACATGCCATCGCCACGGCTCGTGCACCGCGCGGCTGATACCAATGCGCGGTCCGGCGACTGCGATCATCGGCGGCGGCGTGCCGTCATCGAGGATGCGGAACGGGCCGGTGCGTACGCTCAGCCCATCGTGTTCGCCAGTGATGCCCAGCGCCTGTGCCAGGCGGGCCGGTCCGCGGCACAGGTCGCGATCGGTCTTCGCCTTCGGCCGCGCCGCGCGCATGAGCTCCAGCCCTGCAATCGGCTCCACTGCGCGCAACAGCACGCCAACGCCCTCGCCCACCCCGCCACAGGACACGTTGGCGCACCAATGCATGCCATAGGTGAAGTACACGTACAGGTGGCCGGCCGGGCCGAACATGCTGCGCGTGCGCGGTGTTTCGCCGCGATAGCTGTGCGCGGCGGGATCGAGCGCGCCGCAATAGGCTTCGACCTCCACGATGCGGCCGCTGCGGCCATCGCGTGCGGCCAGCAGCTTGTGCAGCAGCTCCGGCGCCACCTCACGCGGATCGCGCGCGAAAAATCCGCGCGGCATTACGCGCGCGCGCGCCATCAACGCAGGGCCTGCACCGCCTTGGCCGCAGCAGCAATGATCACGCTGATGCGCCCAGCGAAGCCATGTCGATGACAAACCGGTACTTCACGTCACCCTTGAGCATGCGCTCGTAGGCGCCGTTGATGTCTTGCATGGCAATCATCTCGATGTCCGAGACGATGCCGTGCGCGGCGCAGAAGTCCAGCATCTCCTGGGTCTGCGCAATGCCTCCGATCAAGGATCCGGCAATGGTGCGCCGCTTGAAGATCAGGTTGAACACGTTCGGCGACGGATGGGGCTCGGCCGGCGCACCCACCAGGGTCATGGTGCCGTCGCGCTTGAGCAAGCCGGTGAAGGCGTCGAGGTCGTGCGGCGCTGCCACGGTGTTGAGGATGAAGTCGAAACTGTTGGCATGCGCGGCCATCTCCTCGACATTGCGCGACACCACCACTTCATCGGCGCCCAGGCGCAATGCGTCTGCCTTTTTGCCCGGCGAGGTGGTGAACAACACCACGTGCGCGCCCATCGCATGGGCGATCTTGACGCCCATATGCCCCAGCCCGCCAAGTCCAACCACGCCGACCTTCATGCCGGGGCCGACCTTCCAGTGCTTGAGTGGCGAATACGTGGTGATGCCCGCGCACAACAGCGGCGCCACCGCCGCCAGGTTCTGCCCCGGTGCGATACGCAGCACGAATTCCTGCACTGAGGGCGGCGAAACCTTTGGTCTTGATCATGACGGTTCCTTGCAATGCCAATTGGGCGGTGGCGGCTGGCCACCGGATTCCGGCCATCATAAGGCTACGTCGACGCTGCTGGCCGAAACGCGATCCTTCAGGCGCGGCGCGCCTCGATGCTCCAGGTCGGCGGGAACATCAGCAGAGGATTGACCAACTTCCTGCGCACGTCCAGGTCCTGCCGCCGTCAGCACCCGCGCGTATTCGGCGCTGTGGCGGAACTCCTGTATCAGTGCCACGCCCCCCCGGGCGCAAGACCCGGATTATCTCGGCAAGCGCCTGCTTGCGGCCGGCGGGTTCATAGATGTTGTGTACCGCCATGCTCGACAGCACCACGTCGAAACTGTCGTCCTCGAACGGCATGCAGCGCATGTCTCCATCGACCAGCGTGACGCGGTCAGCCACGCCTTCGCAGATTGCGTTCGATTGCGCGGCAGCGCGGTTGTTGCCGGACAGGTCCTCGGCGTTCCACAAGTCAAGCCCCACCGCGCGGCCACCGCCGAGCCGGCGCGCCGCTTCTATCAACAACAGTCCGCGTCCGCAGCCTACGTCGAGCACCTCGGCTCCCGGACGCAGGCCTGCCCGCCGAACCAGGTCCCGGGCTGCGATACGCTTGCCGTAGCAGATGGTCCACACCATCAGCAGCGCCTGTACGAGGAAAAAAATTGCGAGGTTGGCACTGATGCCGACCAGTCGTGGCGCTGGAACCCCCGCTCTTGCCGAGGTACTTGTCGATGTCTTCGAGCAGCTTCAACGCAAGCTTCTTCTGGATATCGACACTTACGAGATGGATAGCTGCCCATTCGCGAACCGTACGCAAATAGGCCGAATACGCGGGGCTTCCGCGCACGATTCCAGCGAGTTTGTCGGCATCGACTTCACCGAAGGCCGAGAGGCCAAGCGGATAGCCAATCTGGGTGCCATCGTTGC
>JAYSXN010000356.1:0-3279 GCA_043717405.1 Gammaproteobacteria bacterium | reverse complement strand
TCCTCATCGGCCTCGCGCAAGCAGGCGCTGCCGCCTTTTTCCGGGAACAGCAGCGCCACGCGTCGTTCCCCGTCGTGGTAACTGGCGAGCTCTGGTCGGGATCTGCGCCGCTCATAACCGCCGGTCGCCAGATAGGGCAGGAACACCAGCTCGAACTCCAGGCCCTTGCTCATGTGCAGCGTAAGTATGCGCACGCGCCTGGCGTCCGATTCCAGGCGCAGCAGTTCAGCATCGTTGCGGCTGTCGGCGTCGGCGATGCGTTGCTCCAGGTCAGCCAGCAAACCAGCCAGGCCGAGTGCATGCGCGCTGCCGGCTTGCAGTTCTTCGCCCAGTTGCAGGTAGTTGCTAAGCCGACGTTCGCCGTCGAGCAAGCCGAGCAGGCGCGCAGATTGTCCGGCACAGATTTCGCTCAGCAATGCGCCGGGGCCGAAGCGCAGCACGCGCTGTTGCCACTGCTGGAATTGTTCCTGCCAGGCACGGTGCGCGCTTTCGTCGGTGTCCAATGCAGTCAAGCCCTCGGCGTCGAGGCCGAACAGCGGGGCAGCGAGCGCCGCGCGCATCCGTCCTTCATCACCGGGCACGAGCAGGGCTGCAAACAGCCAGCACAGGTGTTGTGCCTCGGCACTGTCATACAGGCTGCTGCGGCCAGCGGCAACGCTGGCAATGCCGGCCAGGGACAGCGCACACTGCATGCGCTCGGCGTCGCTGTTTTTCTCCACCAGCACCGCAATGTCGGCAGGACATACAGCGCGCGCCGCGCCTGATTTCATGATCCGCAGTGGCTGCGCTTCGCCGCCGTGCAGCAGTTTTCCGATGGCCGTGACGCAGGCATCGGTCGCCAGCCTGCGCGCGCAGTCGATGCTGTCCTTGTCCTTGAGTTGCGGCAACGTCAGCACGGTGAGCGCCACAGCAGATTCCCCGCTTGCCGCCGATTGCAGGTCGGCATCAACGCAGCTTCCGCCGGGCTGCACGGTCTCGAAGACGATGCCCGGCTGCGCGAACGCATCCGCCCCGGACAGCTCGAATAAGGCCTGCACGGCGTGCAGTGCCAACGGCCGCGACCTAAAGTTGCGGGTAAGCAGGTGGCGAGCATCGGCCTTGGCCGCGGCCGCAAGGTAGGTGAAGACATCGCCGCCGCGGAAGCGGTAGATGGCCTGCTTGGGGTCGCCGATCAGGAACAGTGCGCGTGGCGCTTCGTCGCCGGAATGCGGCCCGGTGAATACCCGCCGGAAAATATCCCATTGCCGTGCGTCGGTGTCCTGGAACTCATCGACCAGCGCCACCGCGTACTGCGTCCGCAACCGCTGCGCGAAAGACTCGCCATCGGCACCATCCAGCGCCTCGGCAACCCCGCGGATCATGTCATCGAAGCCGATCAGGCCGCGTTCGCGTTTAAGCGAGCGCATGCGCACGCGCGCATAGTCCCGTGCTGCGTGCACCATGGTCACGCGCCGCTGCACCAATACCGGCTGGTACGCATCCCATGCCAGCTTCCATTCGCCGACGGCATCAAACAGTGGCGACACCGGCGTTGGCGATTTCGCCTTCTTGTTGGTGCGCAAGCGCAGGTTGTCGCCGCTGTAATCGGCGAGCTTGCTGGCGTCCGGATCACGCTCCAGTGGTGCCGCCTGCCAGGATTGCAGCGCTCGCCACGTCGCATCCACGGCCGTGTCCTTGCAGATGCCGGCGTGCACGGTGCCTTGCGCGCAAGCCTCGCGCAGCAGCTCGCGGGCGCTGGCGCCGTGTTCGGCGAAAGCTTGAGCCAGTTGCGCGCGCGCCGCGACCAGCGCCGGCAGTGGCGCCTCGTCGGGCGCGGCGGGCGCTGGCAGTAGCACATCGAATTCCAGCAATTCGCGCAGGCTCTCGGCAAGCTTGGCCGGCGAGCTCCAGAGCTCGGCCAAGGTCGTCGCGCTGCCGATGTCGCGCGAATTGGCGCGCCAGAACTCGAGCGCAACTTCCTCGCGCAGGCGCGCTTCGTTTTGCAGCAACTCGCCTGCGCGCAACGGTTGCCCCGCCTCGAGGGCGTGGTCGGCCAGCGCCCGTCGGCAGAAGCCGTGGATGGTCAGGATGGGCGCGAGGTCCATCTGCTCGGCGGCAAGGCGCAGGCGATGACGCAAACGTGCAGCGCCCTCCCGAATCGCTGCCGCATGCACCAGGCGCCGGGTCAGCGCTGCTTCGTGGTCAAGCGTGTCATCCGCGCGTGCGAGCGATGCAATGCCTTCGACGCTTGCAAGCGCAAAATCGAGTTGCGCCACGGCCAGCAGCAGGCGCGCGCGGAGGCGCTCGCGCAGCTCGCCGGTTGCCACCTCGGTGAAGGTCACGGCAAGGATGGACGGCACCGCCAGCCCGGTCTCGATGACCAGGCGCGAATACAACGTGGCCAGCACGAAGGTCTTGCCGCTACCGGCACTGGCCTCGATCAGTTGCACCCCGGCGATCGGAATGGATAAACCGGGATCGGGCGCGTCATTCATCGTCGGGCTCCACGACCGCCGTTCCCGGCAGTGCGCCAAAGACAGCCATCGATAGTTGCCGGAAGGCAACGCCAACAGCGCAGTCGGGATGATCGAACGGGTCATGGCCACGCAAGGCCAACTGCACCCAGGCGTCCTTGCCCTCGCCGTGCTCATCGGCCCAGCGTTTTCCCGCTTTCGACCAGCCGGCGTCACCGGCGTGCAGGAAGTATTCGTAGCCGGCCTTAGGCATGAACGGCAGCAGTGTCTCGCGCGATCGGCTGGCCAGCTGCAGCAGCGTTTGCAGGCGAGCATGCGCCTGCGCCGGCGACATGGCGGCAAGCACCAGCGGCGGATTGCCATTGACGATGCGTTGCACGGGCAGGGAATTTCCCAGCGCGCTCCAGATCAGCGCATCGATGCCAAGACCCAGCACGGTTTTTCCGTGGGCCTTGCTCGCGCTGAATTGCCTTAGCCCCGACGCGTGCACGCGCTGCAGCCGGCCACTGAGCACTTGCCCGTCGAACTGCAGGCGGTACGGCAGGACACGCGGACTGTCGCTGCCCCACTGGCGCCAGGCGGCAAGCGCCGCCGACATCTCGTCCAGCATGATCTGGACTTCCTGTTCACCCGCTGCGCCCGGGGCAATGCGCGCTTGCGCGAGCAGGCGCCTTGCCAGTTGCCGGGCGTCCACCGCGGCGTCGGCCACGGCGGCATCGAATACCGCGGCATGAAGCGCGTAACGATGCAGGCCATCGCGAGCGTCGAATGGTTCGCTGTCGGGAAGGCGTGAACCTTCGCGCGGCAACTGCAGGCCGACGCGCTG
>JAYSXN010000355.1:0-9587 GCA_043717405.1 Gammaproteobacteria bacterium | reverse complement strand
CGGTGATCGAGGTCAGCGACAACGGCGTTGGCTTGTCGGCTGAGGCACTGTCGGGAGTATTCGAGATGTTCACCCAGGCCAACGCGCGCGATATCCGTGCGCAAAGCGGCCTGGGTATCGGCCTGACACTCGTGCGCCGCATGGTGGAGATGTACGGCGGCAGCGTCGATGCACACAGCGACGGCCCCGGCCGCGGCAGCAGGTTTCGAGTCACCCTGCCGGTGGTTGCACAGCCAGGGCTTTCGGCCGAGCCGGCACCGGCGACCGATTGCGATCCTTACACCCGGCGGGTGCTGGTCGTGGACGACAACCGCGACGCCGCGGACACGTTGGCAACCCTACTGGAACTCGACGGCGCCGACGTGCAGGTCGCCTACGACGGAGCCGCTGCGCTGGAGTTGATCGAGCAATTTCGGCCACGCGCCGCCGTGCTCGACCTGGGCATGCCCGGCATGAGTGGGCTCGATGTCGCCCGCTGCATACGCGAACGGCGCGAGCCCGACGACTGCGCACTGATCGCCTTGACCGGCTGGGGCCAGGACAGTGACCGTCGCCTGACCCGAGATGCCGGCTTCATGCACCACCTGACCAAGCCGGTGGACATTGCCGAGATGCAAGCGGTACTGGCGTCCTTGCGCTGAAGCGTGGGCAGTGGCCGGTACCGATCAGTTGAATGGCGACGACCTCGACCGTGATGATCGGCCGTGGCGGCCGGCTAGTTCGGGCCGCGCTTTTGTGTACGTGTTGCCGTGCAGTGGCGAGGCCATCCTCAAGATAGGTTTCTCGCGCGATCCGTTAGACCGTTTCCAGACGCTGCATCCGCGCTATTTCGAATATTTCGACCTGGACGCCGCATGGCTGGTGGAAACCGACAGCGTGCGCGAAGCGCGCGCCATCGAGCGCCGCCTGGGGGACTGCGTCAAGGACCACGGCGCAGTGCAGCCGATGTCCGTGCGCAGCCAGGCCGGTGGCCACACCGAATGGTATCGCGGCGCCGAGGAGGCACTGGCCAGTGCGGCCGATGACTTGCAGCGGCAAGGCATGGGCTTGCATCGACCCGCGCGGCCTTGGCTCGCGAACGCGCTTGAAGCGCGCGCAGGCTTGCTGTTCCACTGGTCGACGCAAATGCTCGAAGCCATAGGCGGCGCAACGGGGGAAAATTCCGACGTCGCATTCAACGATTCGACGTTCGCCGATCCCGCCGTCGCGCGCCTGTACTGGACCTTGCGCAACGCGCTCGACGCCTATGCGGCTTTCGCCCTGCCCTGGCGGGATTGGGTGCCCGCGCCGGTGGCGCGATGGTACGCTCGGCAGGACATGCGCATCGGCTGATTGCAGCACGCGCCGTGCTCCTGAACCGTGGAGACATCGCACCAATGCAAGCTTTGCACGCCTTCGGAGTTTTTGCTGGTGCCGGCTTCGGTGCGTTGCTGCGCTGGCGGCTCGGCGAGCATCTCAACTCCCTGGTTCCCAACCTGCCGCTCGGCACCCTGGCGGCGAATGTGCTCGGCGGATTTCTCGTTGGCGTGGCGATGGGCGTGTTCCTGCAATTCGAATCTGTGCCGATGTGGATCAGGTTGATGCTGGTCACCGGGTTCCTTGGCGGCCTGACCACGTTTTCCACGTTCTCCGCCGAGGCAGTGGGCCTGCTCGCGCGCCAGGAATATGTTGCAGCAATAACACTCGTGCTTGCCCACGTGCTGTGCTCACTTGCAGCGACAACCTGTGGGTTGTTGCTGGTGCGGGGTCTGGTTGGCGCTGGTAGCGGATGAGTATCCGGCTGTTGGGCCCGGTTCCCGACCCGGCCGGCAACCTCGGAAAGTTGCTTGACGATCCTTCACTGGTGCGCGGTCCCGCGCCTGCGTTGTCAGTGGCGCTGGCGCAGGACCTGCGCGGAGCCATCGGCTCGCGATCCTGGACGGCGCATGCGGGCGTGGCTGCAGCCGTCGAAATCTGCGTTTATTGCGAAGCGGACGACGCCGACCCTGACGCGATCTTCGGCCATGCGCCCGCGCAGGCAGGCCAGCTGCTACCTCCGCTGATCACCGCGACGCCGGGCAGCGCATGGATCAAATACAAGCTGTCCGGCGGCTTGTCTGCGCGCATTGCAGCTAGCGCGGGCGCAGCGCAGGCGCAGTTCTCCGGCAGCATCGATGCAAGCCTCAGCGCCTATTGTCGAAGTCCGGCGCATCACAGTCTGGCCGACGCGCTGACAGCGCAGCGCGAACGCCTGCCGTTCGTGCTCGAAGCCGCTGACATGCGCGCCTTGCCTGAAGGCGACGCTGGCCACGTCCATCTTGGCGGAAACCTTGGTGCCCGCTTGCAGATGCGCTGGGCCGACCTGCTGACCGGGCCGTTGGGCGCGCTGCAGGCGCTGCTCCCGCCTGGCCACGGCATTGCCTTCAGCGTCGCGCAATCGGCGACGGTGACGGCGTCGTGGAAGGTCGATGACAGCTTCCGGCTGGCCTTCGTCGGCGTCGACCAGGACTGGGTACGGCTCAGCCTGCAACGCACGGATGCAAACTCATCCAGCACCGGCGCGGCATTTTCAGCGAGCGCTCGACTGATCGAAGCGGACTTGGGTCGCGACCTGTTCTCGAGCCTCGTCGCGCAGCTGACCGGCAGCACGCCTGCGCAAGTGTCGAGAGTGCAGGTGCTGCTGCACGATGTCCTGCACGCCTATGACGATGTGCTGGCCCAGATCCATGCCGTGTTGGGAACGGCCGCCGCCAGCTTCGACGCAGCCGTGGATGCACAGGGCATTTCAACTGCATCCACGCGCCTGCAACAGCTGCAAGCGCTGCTCACCCTGGTCGCCGGCAACGATCCGGCGCTTGCGTTGCGCCTGGGCATTCCGGTGTCGCGACTGGCAGCGGTCGTGCAGCAGCTCGATACACTGGCCGACACCATTTCTGCACGCCTTGGCGCAGCGGCCGATGACTTCTTTGCCGCGCTCGGCGTGGCGCCAGGCGGCCCCGTGCCGCTTCACGCGACGAGGGCACTGCTCGATCGACTGGAGCATTTTGAATCGGCGCTCACGCAGGTCGCGACGCAACGCATCGACCTTGCACTGTCCGCGCAATATCGACGCCTTGGCAACGATGAGACAGTGCTGCGCGCGTTGTTGCGGCGCGATCATCCGCAGTTTGCCGAATGGCATCGCGCGGCACTGACCCTGGACTTTGGATTCCTGCTGGAGCACTCCACCCATCCAGGCGGCGGCGTCATGCTGGAATGCTTCCTGCGCGAGCGTACGCTCGCGTCAAGCTTCTCCCTCGCGCTGAACCTGGGCCATTTCTTTGCCGAGGACAGCGCTTACCGTCATGAGTGGGTCGAGACTTCCCGGATGGTGCCAGCGCCGGGCGGAACCCGCAGCGAGCGCAGCTGCGTCTTCAGCAGCATGCGTTCGCGGGAGGAAACCGTGCTTGGCACCACCAGTGGTTGGCGCGGCGAGTTCCAGGCGAGCTTTCACGACGTCGCACAGCGCACGGCTGCGGACGCGCCGGGCCGTTGGCGGCTATCGCTGGCACTGGCTTTTTCGGCACGGACCAGCAATGCGAAGCTCGGCTGGCTGCAGGGCGCCGCGGACTATGCCGCGCTATGGGGCATCGTGCCGGAAGCGGATGTCGAGGGCCTGGCCGCTCGCTTCGCCCAGGCAAATGCCTTGGGGCGCACAGTCGACCTGCAGCTCGGGCACAGGTTCGCGCCCGCCGCCTTTGATTCCGCGCAACTGCTGAAAGCTATTGCGCAGGTTAGCGATGATGCAGTGTGCGCGGCCTTCGCCACGGCGTTGCAACGCATCGATGCGCTCCCGGAGCGCTGCGACATCGCACTGCGCCGGCAAACATATTCGAAGCCACTTGGCGGGCTGCTCGGCAAGGCCAACATCGACCTGCGCAATGGCGACATGGTGGCGCGTCGGATTGCCCGTGGCCTGCCGCCGACCGGCTCCGCGCAGCTTCGCAACTTTGAAGCACAGACGCGGCCGGCCAACGTCGGCTCGGTGGTGGACGTGGTGACACGCAGCGGCAACCTGCGCGGGATGATCGGCGAGTTTCGCAAAGCCGGTGCGTTGCTGGCCCTCATCGCTGAAAGCCACGCCGGCAATGATGCCGACAGGCACGACCTTGCCGCTGCCGTCGCCGGCTGGGATATTGCCTGGCAGGATCGGTACGGACTGCGCTGGCAAGTCGCGCTGCTGCGCCAACTGGCCGCGACGGCCGCACTTGCCCGTGGTGCCAGCACGGCGGCGCTTCGGCTGGTCGTCACCGATGCAAGCGGCCAGCACACCACGCATATTTTCGCAGCGCCCGCGGAGCCCGTCCCGGCAACGGTGTAAAATGCGGGGCATGCCTTCGCCCCCGCGCCGGACTAGCCATGCATCTTGACGCGCTACTGCTGGCGCGCATGCAGTTCGGCTTCACCATGGCCTTCCACATTGTGTTCCCAGGCCTGACCATCGGCCTTGCGAGCTACCTGGCCGTGCTCGAAGCCGCCGGCCTGTACACACGCAAGCCGGTGTACATGGACCTGTATCACTTCTGGGTGAAGATCTTCGCGATCGCATTTGCGATGGGCGTGGTCTCCGGCGTCGTCATGGCCTATGAGTTCGGCACCAACTGGAGCGAATTCTCACGGTTTGCCGGCGGCATCACCGGACCGCTGCTCGCCTACGAGGTCTTGACCGCCTTCTTCCTCGAGGCAGGTTTCCTCGGCGTGATGCTGTTTGGCCTCAAGCGCGTCGGCGCGGGCCTGCATTTCGTTTCCACGCTGGCGGTTGCCGGCGGCACCATCATCTCGGCAACGTGGATCCTGGCCTCCAACAGCTGGATGCAGACGCCGCAAGGCTACGCAATCATCGCGGGCCGTGCGGTGCCGGTGGATTGGCTGGCCGTGATCTTCAATCCTTCGTTTCCATTCCGCTTGAGCCACATGGTGGTCGCTGCGTATCTTTCGACAGCCTTGATGGTTGGCGCGACCGCTGCCTGGCACTTGTTGCGCGGCCGCGACAATGCAGCGGTGCGCACGATGTATTCCATGGCCATGTGGATGCTTCTGGCCGCAGCGCCAGCACAGATCCTGCTGGGCGACATGCATGGGCTCAATACGCTGCGCTACCAGCCGGCAAAGATTGCGGCGATTGAAGGCCACTGGCGATCCACGCCCGGTGAAGCCGTGCCGTTGATCCTGTTCGGCTGGCCGGACATGCAGGCCGAGCAGACGCGCTATGCCGTGGAAGTGCCCATGCTCGGCAGCTTGATCCTGACGCATAGCCGCGCCGGCCAATTACCTGCGCTCGAAGACTTTCCGAAGCCTGACCGGCCCAATTCAACCATCGTGTTCTGGACTTTTCGCGGCATGGTCGGGTTGGGCATGCTGATGTTGCTGCTCGGCCTCCTGGCACTGGCGACTCGCTGGCGAAAGCGGCTGTACACGTGGCGGCCCCTGATGCGCTTCGCACTGGCGATGGGCCCGGCCGGACTGGCGGCGATCCTGCTGGGATGGGTGACCACTGAAGTGGGCCGGCAGCCGTGGGTGGTCTATGGAGTCATGCGCACCGCCGACGCGGTATCGGCGCACGACCCGCTGCAGGTCGGCTTTACGCTGGCGATGTTCGTGGTCGTTTATTTCGTCGCCTTCGGCGCCGGCACGCTGTACGCACTGCGGATGCTCGGTGCAGGTCCGAAGATGGGCGAGTCGGATGTGCCGGAGCACGGTGGCCCGGGGCAACCGCGCCAGCAAATGCGCCCAGTGTCCGCCGCTACAGACGACGCTGACGGCAAGCGTTCCGGCGCTGCCGGGGAGCCCGGCTGATGGGCATAGACCTCGCTGTCGCCTGGGCACTGATCATCCTGTTCGCAATCATGATGTACGTGGTGATGGATGGCTTCGACCTAGGCATCGGCATGCTCTTCCCGTGGTACCCGGACAAGAATGACCGCGACGTGATGGTCAACACCGTCGCACCCGTGTGGGACGGCAATGAAACCTGGCTGGTGTTTGGAGGTGCTGGCCTGCTGGCCGCGTTCCCGCTGGCCTACGCAGTGGTGCTCACGGCGTTGTACTTGCCGCTGGTGCTGATGCTGGTCGGCTTGATCTTCCGCGGAGTCGCGTTCGAGTTCCGGTTCAAGACCGGGCCTGGAAAGCTGCGCATCTGGGACCATGCGTTCACGCTTGGTTCGTTCTGCGCAGCTTTCTTCCAGGGCGTCGTGCTCGGCGCATACATCAATGGCATCGCGGTACGCGATGGCCGCTTCGCCGGCGGCGCCTTCGACTGGTTCGCGCCGTTCCCATTGTTCACCGGCGTCGGCGTGGTGATTGCGTACATGCTGCTCGGCAGTACCTGGCTGCTGATGAAGACCGAAGGCAAGTTGCACGACCAGATGCGCGTGCGCACGCGCATCTGGATCTGGGCCCTGCTGGGCATCATCGCCATCATCAGCGTGTGGACGCCGCTGGCGCATCCAGCGATTCATGCGCGGTGGTTCACACTGCCCAACCTGTTTTTCCTGAGCCCGGTGCCGCTGCTCGTCGGGCTGGTGATGTGGCTACTGTTGCGCCACCTGCGCGGCGGTCATTCGCTGTCACCGTTCCTGCTGACGCTCGCGCTGGTGTTCCTTGGCTATAGCGGGTTGGGCATCAGCCTGTGGCCGAACGTAGTGCCGCCGGATATCAGCCTGTGGCAAGCCGCCGGCCCGAACCAGAGCCTGGGCTTCACGCTGGTCGGTGCGTTGCTGATCATCCCCTTCATCCTGATGTACACCGCCTTCAGCTATTGGGTGTTCCGCGGAAAGGTGCGCGTCGGCGACGGCTACCACTGATGCGCGGGAGTTCGAGCACGCGCTGGCTGCTGCGCGTCGGCTGGCTGCTGCTGATCTGGGCGTTGAGCGTGGCTGCGCTCGCGCTGGTCGCGCTGCTCATTCGCCTGCTGATGCACGCAGCCGGCATGACCGACGGTCATTGAGACGCGCTTACAGGCGTTCGACTTCGCTGGAGCGGATGAAGATTTCGTCCTGCCTGAGGAACAACTGCACGAGTCGCATCACCGGGCAATGCTCCGGTATGCAGAGACGATGGCGGCAACTGAACGCTCCACGTCGTCTTGCGTCGTGGACCAGTTCGACACCGAGATGCGCATCGCGGCCCGGCCTTGCCAGGTCGTTCCGCCAAGCCAGCAGGTGCCCTCGCGCTGCACGCGCTTAACTACCTCACGCGTGGTCTCATCGTCGTCACCAAAGCGCAGAAGCACCTGGTTGAGCACGACGTCATTGAGTACCTGCACCCCGGGTTGCGCGCCAAGCAGTCGGGCAAAGCCCAGCGCATGCGCACAGCAGCGCTCTATCAGCTCGGCAACTCCCTTCCTGCCCAGGTGACGCAAGGTGGCGTAAACCGGAATCGAACGTGCGCGCCGCGAAAACTCCGGCACGTACTCCAACTCATCGCGCTCGGCATTGGCGGCGTGTTCAAGGTACGCCGCGCGTACCGCCATGGCGTCGCGGTGCGCCTCAACGTGGCGCACGATGGCAATGCCGCAGTCGTACGGCACATTGAGCCACTTGTGCGCGTCGGTCGCCCAGGAGTCGGCAAGTTCTGCGCCACGCGCGAATGATTGCAGGCGTGGCGCCGCGCGCGCCCAAAGTCCAAAGGCGCCGTCGACGTGCAGCCATGCCGAATGCGCGCGGGTCAGCGCGGCGATTTCCTCGAGCGGATCGCACGCGCCCGAGTTAACGCTGCCTGCCTGCGCGCAGACGATCGTCGGACCACTGCACGACGCCAGTTCCGCCGCGAGTTGCGCCGGGATCATGCGTCCCTGCGCGTCGGTGGCAACTTTCCGCGCGTGCTTGAGGCCGAGCCCCAGGTAGCGCAAGGCCGTGTGTATGGTCACGTGCGCTTCGGCACCCATGATCACGTTGATGGTCGGCGCGCCATGCAGTCCTTCGGCTTCCACATCCCAGCCGGCATCGGCGAGCAGCTTGTGCCGGGCCGCAGCCAGTGCGGTGAAATTGGCCATCTGGCAGCCGGTGGTGAAGCCGACGCTGGCGCTCGCGGGCAGTTTGAGTACGTCCAGTATGTAATCGGCCGCTGCCTGCTCGATGACCGCCGCGAATGGCGAGGTGGCGTAAATGCCCGCGTTCTGGTCCCACGCAGACACCAGCCAGTCGGCGGCAACGGCCACCGGATAACTGCCGCCGATGACGAATCCGAAATAGCGCGGGCCGGCCGACGCCACCGTAGCTGTTTCGGCGATGTGGTGCAGGTCAGCGATGACCTCGCCCGCATCGACGCCATCGTCAGTGAGCGCTTGCGCGGCGCCGGCTCGCAGTTGCTGCAGCGTCGCGCTCGCGCCCACGTGGCGCCCGGGCAGGCTCGATAGGTAGTTGCTCGCAAGTCCATAGGCTTGTTCAAGCACTGGCTCGGTGGCTGGAATTGCGCTCATCGGTTCGTCTCGGATCGGGCGGATGGTTACAATCATGCTCTCAATCATCCAGCGACCGGAGCACCGTCGTGCACGCAAGGCAGTGGCCGGCGCAATGATCCTGTCGGCAGAAGAGTGGGAGGCCTTGCGCCTGTCGGCGCGCGTGGCCCTGTGCGCAACCCTCGCCTGCCTGCCCTTCGGCATTGGCCTGGCCTGGTTGCTGGAACGCGTGCGCTTCCGCGGCAAGTTCGTCATCGATGCGATGGCGCAGCTGCCGATGGTGCTGCCGCCGGTGGTTCCCGGCTACCTGCTGCTCCTTCTGCTGGGCACGCACGGACCGCTCGGCGCGTGGCTGCAGTCTCGGTTCGGCATCGTGGTCGCCTTCAACTGGAAAGGCGCGGTCATCGCGTCTGCCGTAATGGCCTTCCCGCTGATGCTGCAGCCGATCCGGCTGGCGTTCCGGATGATAGATGCACGCCTGGAAAACGCCGCGACCACGCTCGGCGCGAAGCCCTGGCAGGTTTTCGCATCGATCACCTTGCCCTTGTCGGTGCCGGGGATCATTGCCGGAAGCCTGCTGTGTTTCTCGCGAAGCCTCGGTGAGTTTGGGGCAACGATGGCTTTCGTCGGCAACATCCCTGGCGAAACCCGCACGCTGCCGCTTGCGATCTACAGCATGACCCACCTCCCCGACGGCGAGCCGGCAGCGATGCGCCTGACCTTGCTGTCCATCGCCCTGGCAGTCGCGGCGTTGCTCACCAGCCACTGGATCGGTCGGCGTGCCGAGCGCCTGCTCGGTTTCGCCGATCACCGGAGTCATCATGCTGGACTTTGACCTGCGCTATTCGCGCGGCGGCTTCCATCTTTATGCGAACGCAACCATCGCGCCGGGAGTTACTGGCATCTGTGGTCCTTCAGGGTCGGGCAAGAGCACGTTGCTGGCGTTGATTGCAGGATTGCTGCGTCCGTCGGCGGGTGCCTTGCGCTTCGAGCAGGACATCATGTTGGACGTATCGCGAGGAATCTTCCTGCCTGCCTGGCAGCGCCACTTCGGACTGGTGTTCCAGGATGGGCAACTGTTTCCGCACCTGACGGTGCTCGGCAACCTGCGCTATGGCTTCGACCGCCTGCATCCGGCCAATCGCCATTTCACCTTGGAAGCCGTGCAGCA
>JAYSXN010000354.1:0-3289 GCA_043717405.1 Gammaproteobacteria bacterium | reverse complement strand
AGCGAAACCGTGCGCAGCGTGTTCCGCGATCCCGACACCGACGCGCTGCTGGTCGGCACTTGGGGCGGCGCGTTGAGCCAGCTCAAGGGCGATCGCTTCGTCACGCTCGCAACGCCGTGGGCGAAGACCGACCACGAGGCGATCACCGCGATACTGGTGGACCGCGGCGGTGCGCGCTGGTTTGCCTTGCGCGAGGGCGGGCTGGCGCGGTTGCGCGGAGGCAAGTGGTCGCTGTTCGGTCCCGCCGATGGTTACCCGGCGCGCATCTACGACCTTGCGCGCGTGGGCGATGTGTTGTGGGGCACCTCGAATGCCGCTGGCCTGGTGCGCATCGATGACGCCGGCTGGCACTATTTCGGCCGGGCGCAGGGCATGCCGGATTCGGCCTTTTACGGACTCAGCCTGGTGCCCGACGCTGCCGGCCGGCCGATCCTGTGGACGGGCAGCCTGCGCGCGGGCGTGGTGCGCATCGACGTTTCCGATCCCGCGCATCCGCTCGCGGTGACGACGCCAGCCTTGCCGACACCGCCCGATCCCTTCGTCTACCAGGTCAAACCCGACGGGCGCGGCAACCTGTTCCTGGCCACCAATTACGGCGCGTCGCTGTGGCGGCCCGACGGACATGGCGGCTGGCACGCGCAGGACTTCCATCGCGGCGACGGCCTGCCTCACGACGAGGCCAATTACGGCGCGCTGCAGGTGGATGCGCAGCACCGCATCTGGCTCGGCACACTCGGCGGCTTGGGCGTGTACGGCGCGGGCACGCAAGCGCGCCATGCGGTTGCGGCCCCGCTGGTGTTCGAACGCCTGGTCGCCAACGGCCACGTGCTCGAGCCGGCGCGACTGGGCACGGCGCTGGCGCTACGCGATGGACCGCATGACCTGCAGTTCGAAGTTGCGCTGCGCACTGGCGAGCGCGAGTCCGGCATCCGTTATCGCAGCCAGATGCTGGGCCTGGAAAGCGCACCCAGCGCATGGAGCGAAGAAAACACGCGCAGCTTCGTCGCCCTGCCGCCGGGCGATTACCGACTGCGCGTGGAGGCGCGCGACGCCGACGGGGTTGCCGCGCGCGCGTTGGAATTACCGGTATCGGTCCCGCTTCCGTGGTGGCGCACCTTGCCGGCGCTGGTAGTTCTGGTGCTCGCGGTGTTGCTCGGCCTGTGGGCACTGGTGCGGCTGCGCGAGCGCTCCTTGCGCGAGCGCGAGAAGCAACTGGTGGGACTGGTGCGCCTGCGTACCTCGGAGTTGGAAATGCGCGGCGTCGAGCTGCGCCGCATCAACGAGGAACTCACGCGGCTGAGTTACCACGACCCGCTCACCGACCTGGCCAACCGGCGCATGTTGCTCGAGCGCCTCCATGGCGAATGGGAACTGGCACAGGCGCGCGGCACGTGGCTTGCGTTCGTGTTGTTCGACCTGGACCAGTTCAAGGCCTACAACGACCAGCGTGGGCACCTCGCCGGCGACGATGCGCTGCGCGAGATCGGCCGCCGCATCGATGCCGAGGTCACGCGTGAAGGCGCGACCGCGGGCCGTTACGGCGGCGAAGAATTCGGGGTGGTGCTGCCCGGGCTGGACATTGCCGCGGCGGCGCAGGAAGCCGAGCGCATCCGGCGCGCGGTGGAACGGGCCGCACTGCCGCACCCGGCGACGCCGCAGGGCATCGTGACCATCAGCGTCGGCGTGTCGGCAATCATTCCGCGCGCGGGCTTCAGCGCCGAGGTGCTCATCGCCGCAGCCGACGCCGCGCTGTATCGCGCCAAGGGCGCTGGCAAGAATCGAGTCGAGTCCGCCGCGCCGTAAGGCGGTCAGCGTTCCTCGATCTCCCGGTGCATCGGCGCCAGTTTGGCCAGCAACTTGTTCTGCGCGCGGAATGGTATGTTCCGCCCGTCCATCGCCGCCTGCAGGTCTTCCACCAGCGCATTGAAGTTGCCGCGCTTGATGTCCAGGCCGGCGTGCGTGGTTTTCATGTCGCGCCCCGTGTAGGTGCAGGGGCCGCCAAGGATCACGCAGAACTGTTCGACCAGCAGCTTCTTGATGTTGACCTGGTCGGCGTTCTCGAAAAAAGGCCGCGTGCGCGAATCGGCGATGAGTCGCTTCATGAAATCGTCCATAAGCACCGTCAGGCCGGGCAGTTCGCCGAACGCCCTGTATACCGGCAACATACTGGCGTCCGCGGGGGCGGGATCGGCCGCCGAAGGATCACGCATCGGCGCAGCATGGGCTGCTTCATTTGCATCCGGTGTCCCAGGCACGTCCTGGCTTACCGCAGCAGGCGCGGCATCCTCCACCTCGACATTATCCTGCGCAAACGCCGGCACGCACGCCAGGCAAGCCGCCGAAAGCGCAATGACTGCCATCAGCTGTGTTGAGACCTTCATCCCCATTCTCCTGCTGTGCATCTCAGAACCCCACCTGTATTGAGGCGTACAACCCACGCTGCCGATCCTTGATCACGATGTTGCCGAGGTCGGCATAAGCCAGCGTGACCGATACATTCTTCATCGGCGCATAGGCCACGAACACATCAAACCAGTTGTCTTCCCTGGCGATGCCGAGGTTGTCCGGCTTGCTTCGATACTCGGCGCCGATCGCTAGCTTGCGGCTGAGCAGATAGGCAGCGGAAAATTCAAACTGCGGCTTGTAGCTGTCACTTCGGTCGCCGCCGAATCCCAGGATGCCGATCTGGTTGGCCTTGGTCAGCCGCACCGTGCCATTGAGCAGCAATCCTTTGTCCAGCAGCAGCTTGGTCGCCGACACGTAGAAGTCGACGCCGGAATCGTGGCGCGCACCAATGAAGGCGAGTACGCCGGGCTGGTTGTTCTTCTTGTACTGCATGCCGACGGAGATCTGCGGCATGGCACTGTCAGGATCCAGCACCGCCTCGCCCGCCACGCGCAGCTTGACGCCGATGATGTCCTGCCGAAATTCAAAACCGTCGCCGAGGCCCAGCGCGCCACCCACTTTTTCGGTGTTGAAGCGCTGTTGCGCGAAGCTGATTTCTACCCGGTCGCGGATGCCGATCAATACGCCGGCATCATCGAGATGGTAGTCGCCGACGTTCACGCGGGTGAAGAAAGCATTGCCGCCAAGCTGGTCGCCGGTGCCATAACCGCCGATTACCGCCCACGGCGTCAGGCCGCCACCTGCGGCGCCCTCGAGTTGAGACACGCCGCCGGTCAACAGCAGTTTGCCGCTGTGGCTGGAGGTGGACGCCCGGTCGGCGGCAGACGCTTCGTCGGCGGCCTGCACCTGTGTACCAACCGCTGCCAGGCACACGAACACAGCG
>JAYSXN010000353.1:0-3300 GCA_043717405.1 Gammaproteobacteria bacterium | reverse complement strand
GACGGTGGTCGCCTTCAACAAGGGCGATGCCAGTTTCGTGCTGATCAAGCGCGGCGACCGCTATGCACTGCGCGTGCGCGATGCACTCGCGCCGACTCGCACCGGCTTCAACGCAATACCGTATTTCCCGATCGATCCGTCGTTTCGATTCACGGCAAAATTCAAGCCGCATCCCCCCGGTGCGACTATCGAGATCGTCAACATCCTCGGCATGGTCGAACCGATGGCCAACCCGGGTACCGTCAGCTTCAGCAGGGACGGCAAGCGTTTTACGCTTGAGGCCGTGGACGAAGGCGACCATCGCCTGTTCCTGATCTATGCCGACCGGACCAGCGGGCACGAAAGCTACCCCGCTGCGCGATTCTTGTATGCCGCCTACCCGGATGCCGCTGGCAACACGGTGGTGGATTTCAACAAAGGCTACAACCCGCCTTGCGCATTTACTGCGTATTCCACCTGTCCAATGCCGCCGCTGAGCAATCGCCTTGACCTGGCCATAACGGCAGGGGAAAAGAAGCCACTGAAACCAGGCGTGGCGGTGCCGGATTAGCGCCCCGTCGCCTGCGTCTTGCCGGTTGCGCGGCCGCGGCACCATGGCTTGCGTAGCGGTGCTGGTGTGGATGTTGTCCTTGCACGTGGCGAGCGCTGCATCACCGCCACGGCCATTGCTCTGGAAAGTCAGCGACGGCGACAACCATATCTACCTGCTCGGCTCATTCCACGCCTTGAAGGCTGGCGACTACCCGCTGGCAGCCTCGGTCAGTGCGGCAGTCACCGATTCGGCAACCGTCGCCTTCGAGGTTTCCCCCGCCGAACTGCAATCACCCGACCTTGCGCGCAAAATGCTTGCCGCCGCCACTTTGCCGGCGGGGGAGACCCTGCAGACGTCGCTTTCAGCTGCGACCTGGCAACGGCTGCAGCAGTACGGCCTCAAGCGCAACATGCCGATAGCCGATTACCAGCGCCTGGGTCCGTGGTTCGTGGCCTTGTTGATCAGCCTGCGGGAAATGGCGCTGATCGGCTACGACGCGAAGCTGGGCCTCGACCAGTACCTGATCGCGCAGGCGAGCCGGCTTGGCAAGCATACGCTCGGCCTGGAATCGTCGGACGAACAAATCTCAGCGCTGGCAAGCATGACGCCCGCCGAACAGGAACAGGAACTCGCCGAGTCGCTTGACGAGGCCGAGGACTTCAAGAGTCAGATAGACCAGCTTCATGCTTACTGGCGCAACGGCGACGATGCGCGGCTCGACTCATTGATGCGCGTGCGCTTCATGCATGACTACCCCGCGCTTTACCAGCACATCGACGTGGCCCGCAATCGAGCGTGGTTGCCGAAGGTGCGGCGCATGCTCGACGATGAGCATCGCGACAACTCACTCGTTGTCGTCGGCACGCTGCATCTGCTCGGCAGCGACGGCCTGGTCAGCCTGCTGCGCGCAAAGGGATACCGGGTACAGCGCCTGTAATTGCCGGGCGAAGGTCGATGCAATCTACCGGGCAGGGCGGCAAGCAAAGCTCGCAGCCGGTGCAAAGGTCGGCGAGCACGGTGTGCATCAGTTTCGGCGCGCCAATGATGGCATCGACCGGGCATGCCTGGATGCACTTGGTGCATCCGATGCACTCGGCCTCACGGATGAGCGCAACCTGGGCGGGCTTGGTGATGCCGTTGGCCGGGTTGACCGGCTTGCGCGGCCGCCCGAGCAGGTCAGCCAGGGAGAACGCACCAGTATCGCCGCCGGGCGGGCACTGGTCGGTATCGGCCTCGCCGCGTGCAAGCGCGGCCGCGTACGGCAGGCAACCGTCGAACCCGCATTGTCCGCATTGGGTCTGCGGAAGCAGGTCATCGATGCGTGCGCGCAGCAATTCATGCGCAGTCTGGTCCAGTGCGTTCATGGCATCCAGCGCGCCAGGCCGGCGCCAACCAGCGCCAGGGCCAGCGCCGCCAGAATGGTGGCCGGGGTGCCGGCACGTGACAGCGAAGATCCCGCCACACCGCGCCGAAGGGACTCGAACAATTGCCCAACCAGGAACATTGCCGCCGCGGCCGTGATGCAAAACCACAGCGTCTGCGCGAACGGATGGACCCGTCGGGCATCGACCAGCGCGAAAACGACGGTGCCCAGTGTCCCCACCACGAGCGGCAAGAGACGGCGCACGCGCTGGTCGGCTGATGCAGTCACGCCCGCCGCCAAGCGTGTGAGCGACGCGGATGGCGTGGCCATGCCGACACTTACGAAAGCGAGCGCATCCGCGAATGCAATACCGCCCGGCGGCGGTGCCCATGCATGGGGCGGCAACGCCCAAGCCGCGACTGCGGCAACCAGCACGCTGCTGGTCGCCAGCAGCCATGGCTTTGCATCGACATGGTGGTTCGCGCCTGGATCGGCGTAAAAAGCCAGAGCAAGATTCTCGAACATCGCGCCGCTGAGGAATATCAGGAAAAGATCGGTCATCGTGTTGGCGGCCGTGCGCGGTGCAGGCTTTCTATTTCACCGTCATGCCGGCGGTGGCACCGGCGTCGACATCGAGCAGGAACAGACCGTCGTCGCCGCCCGCTGACAGGATCATGCCTTCGGACACGCCGAAGCGCATTTTCCGTGGCGCGAGGTTGGCAATGAACACTACCTGCCTGCCGACCAGTGCCGCTGCGACCGGATAGCCGGCGCGGATCCCCGAGAAGATCTGGCGATGGCCCAGCGCCCCTGCATCGAGCAGGAAGCGCAGGAGTTTGTCGGAACCCTCCACAGGCGCGCACTCGAGCACGGTCCCGACGCGCAAGTCGAGCTTGGCAAAGTCTTCGATGCCTATCATTGCGCCCGTACCTCCGGATGTGTCCGCGGCCGCTGCAATCGCGTCGGACTTTTTCACCGGTTTCGCGGGAACCGGCGCGTCACTTGCAGGTGCGGAGGGCTTCAGGTCCTCGCGCGAGGCATCGACCATTTTCTGCACCTGCAGCGCATCGATGCGTGTCAACAACGGCTGGTACGGCCGCAGCCGCGGCAACGCGTTGCTCTCGCCATGCAGGCCGGTCGGCTCGAACAGCGCCAGCGCGCGGCCGCACAACTGCGGCAGGATGGGTTGCAGGTATCCGGCAACAAGCTTGAAGCCGAGCAGGCATTCGCTGCACACCTGCTGCAACTCGCCAGCCCGTTGCGGATCCTTGGCCAACAGCCATGGCTTCGCCTCATCCCAGCGCTGGTTGAGCACATCGCAGATGCGCATGCATTCGCGGGCAACGCTGGCGAAGTCACCGAGTTCATACAGGCGGCTGATTTCCTCCTGGCTGGCCAGCGCATC
>JAYSXN010000352.1:0-9625 GCA_043717405.1 Gammaproteobacteria bacterium | reverse complement strand
CACGAGCTGACTTGGATTCATCCGACTCCACGTACAACTGCTGCGCAAGCGTGGCGGAACCGCGCTTGCTGGCCAAGCCCATCACCGTGATCACATACGATTCGTCGCCACGACGCACGCTGAGGCTTTCGCCCGACTTCAATAATCGCGACGGTTTGGCGTGCTGGCCATCAACCCCCACACGGCCGGCTTCGATGGCCTGCTTGGCCAGCGTGCGGGTCTTGTAAAAGCGCGCTGCCCAAAGCCACAGGTCAAGCCGGACTGCGTTGCTGGCTTCAACCATCCTCTGGTGCTTCCTTGAGTGACTGGTGTGCTGAATACTGAGTTGTCACGGCTGAATACAAGCCACGGTACACAAAAGAAAACGGCCGCTTTCGCGGCCGTTCGAGCTTGCTCGCAAAGAAGCGATCAGCTGGCGCTGCGGGCAGCCAGGTCTTCCTTGATGCGTGCTTTCTTGCCCTGCAGGTCGCGCAGGTAGTACAGCTTGCCGGCGCGGACCTTGCCGCGGCGCTTGACCGTGACCGAGTCGATGATGGCGCTGTGCGCCTGGAACACGCGCTCGACGCCGAAGCCATGGGAAATCTTGCGCACGGTAAACGCGGAGTTGATACCGGCATTCTTCTTGGCAATCACCACGCCCTCATAGGCCTGGACGCGTTCGCGATTGCCTTCCTTGACCTTCACATTGACGACGACGGTGTCGCCCGGGCCGAAATCCGGCAACTGCCGCGTGGTCTGTTCGGCTTCGAATTGCTGCAGCAGCTTGTTCATGGTTGCACCGGTAGTGATCGCTGGATCGATGTTCTTGGGGCCGCGAGGCGGCTACTTAGCTGGGTATTATAGCCGGCCCGGCGGCGCATTGGCTAGGGCTTGGTGTCCGTGCCGCCAGTTGATCTCAACTCCGCCTGGAAATCGGCAAGCAGCGCGCGGTCGGCGGAGCTCAGGTCCAGCCGCGCGAGCAAGTCCGGCCGACGCAGCCATGTGCGGCCGAGGCTTTGCTGGCGCCGCCAGCGCCGAATCGCCGCATGGTCGCCCGATAGCAGCACCGGCGGCACGCCTGTGATTCCCAGCTTTCCGCAGCGCGTGTAATGCGGGCAATCGAGCAATCCGTCCTCGAAGCTGTCCTGCGCGGCCGATTCGTCGTCACTCAGTGCGCCGGGTTGCAATCGGCCTATGGCGTCGATCACTACCGCCGCGGCGAGTTCCCCGCCGGACAGCACGTAATCGCCGATGGACAGCTCCTCGTCGACCTCGTTTTCGATAAACCGCTCGTCGATGCCTTCATAACGGCCGCAGAGCAAAATGACTCGCTCACGCGCCGCCAGTTCGCGAGCCTTCGCCTGGGTCAGCGGCACGCCTTGGGGGGACAGCAGGACCACCGCGGCCGGAGCAGGCGCGGCCTCGCGCACTGCGCGCAGGCAGGCGCTGAGCGGCTCCGGAAGCATGACCATGCCGGGCCCGCCGCCAAACGGACGGTCATCGACGCGACGATAGTTGCCGGTGGCGTAATCGCGCGGATTCCAGGCCTCGAGCGACAGCAGCCCGCGCTCGAAGGCGCGCCCGACCACGCCGACCTGCGCGCATTCGCGCATGAACTCGGGGAACAGCGTCACCACGTCGATGCGCATCAGAAGTCCGGATCCCAGTCGACCACGATCAGCTGCGCGTCGAAGTCCACGCTGTCGATGAATTGGCCGGGGATGTACGGAACCAGCCGTTCGCGATCACCAGCCACCACCATCACGTCGTTGGCGCCGGTTTCGAACAGGTAGGACACCGTACCCAGCAAGACACCCTCGCGGTTGACCACGCGCAGGCCCTCCAGGTCGACCCAGTAGTGCTCGCCAGGTTTGGGTTTGGGCAACTGGCTGCGCGGCACCCAGATCTCGGCGCCAGCCAGGGCATCGGCCGCATCGCGGTCTTCAATGCCGGCGATGGTGATGACCATGCCCTTGTTGGTTTCGCGGCCGCGCACCACGGCGAGCTCCTGCTCGCGGCCGGCATGGACCAGTATCCACGGCTGGTACTTCATCGCCATGGACACCGGATCGGTGAACGAGTGCAGTTTCAGCTCGCCCCGAACGCCAAAAGCGCCGAGGACCCTGCCCAGCAGGATTCGGCGCTCTTGCGTCATTGCAGATTCCCCGCGTAGCTACGCAGGGACAGGACTCAGGCCGCGGCCTGGCCTGCAGCTTCCTTGACCAGCATGCGGACCTTGTCGGTCAGCTGCGCGCCTTCGGAAACCCAGTGGTTGATGCGCTCGATGCTGAGCTCGACGCGCTTTTCATTGCCTTGCGCCACCGGGTTGTAGAAGCCCAGGCGCTCGAGCGAACGGCCGTCGCGCTTGTTGCGATGATCGGTCGCGACGATGTGGTAGAAGGGGCGCTTCTTGGCGCCGCCACGGGTCAGGCGAATCTTGACCATGTTCAGTGTGCTCTGTCTTGGGAATGGGGCGCAGCCGAGGCGTGGGCCGTCGGAAGCCGCTGATTATAGCTGGCACGGGCCGGTCCGGACAAGTTGGGTCAACCGGCGCGGTGCTGCCAGCTTTCCACCAGCTACGGCGGCTTGCTTGCCTCCGACCTGGACGGCGCGACCAGCCGGGTTGCTCAGCGACACTTCATGAGCTGCGCCGCCTGTCCTGGCTCAAGTACGAATTCGCCGACGCTGTCGGCGCCGGCAACGATATTCAACTGCATCGAACCGCCGATGACCTTGCCCGAATAGGTTGCCGGCGACTCGGCACTCGGTGAGTCGCGCCGCACCGGACCGCCGTGCTCGCGCGTGAATGACCCTTGTGCTTTGAACGTGCCGTCCGCCGCCACGTTCAGCGGTCCGGTAAAGCTCCCGTGCGCGCAATCCAGATCAATCTGGCCGCCACTGCCTGAAAGCGACAGGGCAATGTGCGGCCCGCCCCAATCGCCGGCCAGCACGCCGCCGTCTGCTAGCGCTTGCGTAGCCATCGCCGAGCAACCGGCAGCGGTAAGGATGGCTGTTGTCACGGCCAGCAAGGCCGCCATTGGCAGTGCGCGGCTCATCGGCGGAAGCCGCCCGGAAAACCGCCGCCAGCGCCCCCCATCAGCCCTTTCATGCCCCGCATCATGCCCTTCATCCCACCAGCCGACAGCTTCGACATCATCTTTTCCATTTGCTGGAACTGCTTGAGCATGCGGTTGACGTCTGCCGGCGTGGTGCCCGAGCCCTTGGCAACGCGCGCGCGACGCGAGCCGTTCAGCAGTGCGGGATTGCGCCGTTCCTTCTTGGTCATCGAACTGATGATCGCGACCATGCGCGGCACTTCCTTGCCGGTGACCTGGCTCTTCACGCTGTCGGGAATCTGGCCCATGCCCGGCAGCTTGTCCATCAGGCCGGCCAGCCCGCCCATGTTCTGCATCTGCTCGAGCTGGTCGCGCATGTCATTGAGGTCGAATTTCTTGCCCTTGGCGACCTTCTCGGCGAATTTCGCCGCTTTTTCCTTGTCCACCTGCTGCTCGACCTGCTCGACCAGCGACAGCACGTCGCCCATGTCGAGGATGCGGCTGGCCGCGCGGTCGGGATGGAAAATGTCGAGGCCATCGGGTTTTTCACCGACGCCGACAAACTTGATCGGCTGTCCAGTGATGTAGCGCACCGACAGTGCCGCGCCGCCGCGCGCATCGCCGTCGGTCTTGGTCAGCACCACGCCAGTCAGCGGCAGTGCTTCGGAAAAAGCCTTGGCGGTATTGGCCGCGTCCTGGCCGGTCATGGCATCGACGACGAACAGGGTTTCGACCGGCTGGATCGCGGCATGCAGCGCCTTGATCTCGGCCATCATCGCTTCGTCGATGGCCAGGCGACCGGCGGTATCCACCAGCAACACGTCAACGAAGCTCTTGCGCGCGTCGGCTATCGCGGCACGCACGATCGCCACCGGATCCTGCCCGGCATCGCTCGGGAAAAAGAGCACGTCCACCTGTTTTGCCAGCGTCTGCAGTTGCGCAATCGCCGCCGGACGGTATACGTCGCAGCTGACCACCATTACTTTTTTCTTGCGCTTTTCCTTCAGGTGCTTGGCGAGCTTGCCGACAGTCGTGGTCTTGCCTGCACCCTGCAATCCGGCCAGCAGGATGATCGCCGGCGCGGGCACGTTGAGGTTGAGTTCGGTCGCCTGCGAGCCCATGACCGCGGCCATTTCGTCGTGCACGATCTTGATCAGCGCCTGGCCCGGAGTCAGGCTGGTCAGGACTTCCTGTCCGACTGCACGCACCTTGATTCGCTCGATCAGCGCCACGACCACCGGCAAGGCGACGTCAGCTTCAAGCAGGGCAATGCGCACCTCTCGCAGCGACTCGCGGATATTTTCCTCGCTGAGGCGGCCGCGGCCACGCAGCCGCTGCAGGGTGCCGGACAGGCGCTGGGTCAAGGACTCGAACATGCGTGAAAAACCGTGCAATTGGGGACGGCGATTATAGCGCGGCCAACGCCGGCACCCGCCGCTGTGCCAAACTTCGACCATGCCTGGACTCCTGATTCCCCTGCTTGGCGCGTGTGCCTATATCGTCGCAGCCGTGGTACTGGTCCGCAGCCTGAGCGCCGGGCACACGCCAAGCAGATCACTGCTATGGCTGGCGTTGCCGGCGATCGCGTTGCATGCGGCCGCGCATGCGTTGGGTTGGGTCCAGCTCAAGGGCCCGGACCTGCATTTCTTCGCGGCACTTTCGCTGGTGGCGCTGGGCATGGCCGCGCTGAGTACGCTTGCCGCGAGCACGCAGCGAATGGAAGCCCTGGGCGTCCTGGTGTACCCGTTGGCAGCGGCACTGCTGTTGCTCTACCACTTTGCCGGGCACGGCCACGCAGAAGACCTCGGCTGGAGGCTGCAGTTGCACGCATGGCTGGCACTGCTTGCCTACGCTGCATTGGCAGTGGCGGCAGTGATAGCGATGATGCTCTGGTTCCAGGAGCGCGCACTGCGCAACCGGCAACTGCCCAGCTGGCTGCGCGCGTTGCCGCCGCTGGTGCAGCTCGAGGATCTGTTGTTTCGCTCGCTTGCAGCAAGCTTCGTGTTACTTACGCTGGCGCTGATCACCGGCGTGGTGTTTGTCGAAAACCTGCTGGCGCAACACCTCTGGCACAAGACCGTGCTTTCCGTGCTCAGCTGGCTGGTGCTCGGCATCCTGCTGTTTGGTCGCTGGCGCTTCGGCTGGCGCGGCCCACGAGCGGTCAAGCTGACGCTGACCTCGATGGCCTTGCTGCTGCTCGCATTTTTCGGCAGCAAGTTCGTGCTGGAGCTGGTACTGCATCGCAGCGTCTAGCGGCACACCCAACCGTCGTGCTGCTTGATTGTCGCGCTGCTTCAGCCTTCGCTCGCCGAAAGCGCTTCCGACAGCCGCTCCACTCCGATCACTTCCATGTCGCCGACCCGGGATTTTTTCGGCGCGTTTGCCTTGGGCACGATCGCCCTGCGGAACCCATGCGTGGCCGCTTCGCGCAGGCGCTCCTCGCCGTTGGGCACCGGGCGGATCTCGCCAGACAGGCCGACTTCGCCGAACGATACCGTTTTATCCGCCAACGCACGGTCGCGCAACGAGCTCAGCACGGCCAGCAACACTGGTAGATCCGCGGCGGTTTCCTGCACGCGTATGCCGCCGACTACGTTGACGAAAACGTCCTGGTCGAACACGCCCACGCCGCCATGGCGATGCAATACGGCAAGCAGCATGGCCAGGCGATTCTGCTCGAGCCCGATGGTGACGCGTCGCGGGTTCGACAGCGGGCTATGGTCGACCAGCGCCTGCACCTCCACCAGCAAGGGCCGCGTGCCTTCGCGCGTGACCATTACCACGCTCCCGGGAGTCGGCCCGGCGCTGCCGGAAAGAAAGATGGCGGACGGGTTGGCGACTTCGCGCAGGCCTTTGTCGGACATGGCGAAGACGCCGAGTTCGTTGACCGCGCCGAAGCGGTTCTTGAATGCGCGCAGGATGCGGAAGCGGCTGCCGACCTCGCCTTCGAAGTAAAGCACGGCATCCACCATGTGCTCCAGCACCCGCGGACCGGCAATGCCACCGTCCTTGGTCACGTGGCCGACCAGAAACACGCTGGTGCCCGTTTCCTTGGCAAAACGCACCAGGCGCGCTGCGCTCTCGCGGACCTGGCTGACCGAGCCTGGCGCGGCGGTGAGTTGTTCGGACCATAGGGTCTGGATCGAGTCGGCGACGATGAGCCGCGGTTTTTCCTGCGCGACCAGCGCCAGGATTTTTTCAACGCCGGTTTCGGCAAGGGCGTTGAGGCCATCCAGCGGCAAGCCCAGGCGCACCGCACGCCCAGCCACCTGTGACAGGGATTCCTCGCCGGTGACGTACAACGCCGGCAAGCGGCTGGCCATGGCTGCCAGCGCCTGCAGCAGCAAAGTGGATTTGCCGATACCCGGGTCGCCGCCGACCAGCACCACCGAGCCTTCGACCAGGCCGCCACCAAGCACGCGATCAAGCTCGCCCATACCGGTGGAAACGCGCACCTCGGCGGTCTGGCTGACCAGCTTGAGGGGCGTTATGCGCGGCGCATCGATTGCCCCGGCATAGCCGGTGTTGCGGGGCGCGGCCTTTCCCGCGCTGGCCGGTTCCACAACGAACTCCGACAGGGTGTTCCAGGCGCCGCATTCGCCGCACTGGCCCTGCCACTTGTTGAAGCTGGCGCCGCATTCGGCGCAGACATAGGCGGTTTTTGCTTTGGCCACGAGGATTCCGTTGCAAGTAGCCCATGCTAACCGCCGCGGCCGGCCAGATGAAGCGGCAACTGCTGCCAGCGGCGTCAGGAGATTGCGGCAATTACCTGTTTCATCGCACGACTCCAAGATGCACAATCGAGCGAGGCGTAACGAAAGGCGCGACAATGGTGACCGATCCTGTAGCGCCGGAATTTACGCAGGTCAGCCTCAAAAGCCTGAAGTTACGGGCTGGCATGTTCCTGCAGACCAAGCGTGCGGAAAAGAATTCGCCCGACTACGAAGCGCAATTCCTCGGCGTGATTGACGAGAAATGCCTCATGGTCGTGCCAGTTGGCACCTTCAGTATCAAGACCGGCATGAAGGCTGGCGAGACTTTCGTCATCCGCGGCTTCACCGGCCAGTTTGATTTCCACTTCACCAGCACGGTGATCCAGGCTTTCGACTTCACCTTCCGCTAGCCGGCGTACGCCTACGCAGTGTTGTCCTTTCCGCAACAGGTCAACGCGCGGAAGGTGTGCAATTCGCTGCGCATCAAGACATCGCTGCCAGCGATGGCAGCGTTGCCAAGGGTGGCGAGCCAATTGCCCGTGCAGGTCGTCGACTTGAGCGTCGATGGGGCGTTGGTGCATTCCCCTGCGTCCCTGGGGTCGGTTGGCGATCTGGTAAGCCTTGGATTTTCGCTGGGGTCCGAGACCGAGCCGGTGTACATCGTCGGCCTGGCGCGGATCTGCCACGGCGGCAAAGCCCAGGACGACGATGGGGTGATGGTCGGGATGCTTTTCGAAAACCTCGTGCAGTCGGACCGATTGATGATTCGGGAATTCGTGCTGGCGCACCTGGACTGAGCGACTGCTGGTGAAAACTGGTGCCGGAAATAGGAATCGAACCTACGACCTCATCATTACGAATGACGCGCTCTACCAACTGAGCTATTCCGGCCTTTCGCCAATTTTAGGCTCAGGCGCTTGCCCGGTCAATTTTATTCACTCGACCAGCACGAACCGCAGTTCCCTGGGCAGCGCGAAAACCATGTTCTCCGGCTCGCCGTGGAGCTCCCTGACAGCGCCTCCGCCAAGTGACTGCAGGCGCTCGATGACGCCTTGCACTAGCACTTCCGGCGCGGAAGCACCGGCGGTGACGCCAACGCAGCGCCGGTCGCGCAGCCATTCGGGATCGATGAATTCCGCGCCATCCACCAGGTATGCCGTGGCGCCCTGCTTTTCGGCAAGCTCACGCAACCGGTTTGAATTTGAACTGTTGACCGAACCCACCACCAGCACCAGGTCGCACTCGGCAGCAAGTTCGCGCACCGCGTCCTGGCGGTTCTGCGTGGCGTAGCAGATGTCGTCGTGCCTGGGGCCCTGCAGGGCCGGAAAACGTTCCTGCAATGCCGCGATCACATCGCGCGTTTCATCCACCGACAAGGTGGTCTGCGTGGTGTAGGCGACGTTGTCGGGTTGCGCAATCACCAGCGCGCGCGCGTCGGCAACGTCTTCAACCAGGTAGATGTGGCCGGTACCCGCTTCAGCCTGCCATTGGCCCATGGTGCCTTCGACTTCCGGATGGCCCTCGTGACCGATCAGCACGACGTCGCGGCCCGCGCGGCAATGCCTGACCTCTTCGATGTGCACCTTGGTGACCAGCGGGCAGGTCGCATCGAACACCTTCAACTGGCGCCCTGCCGCTTCCAGCCGCACCGCCTGTGACACGCCATGCGCGCTGAATATTACCGTGCCGCCCGCCGGCACCTCGTGCAATTCATCGACGAACACCGCGCCGCGCTGGCGCAGGTCCTCGACCACGAAGCGGTTGTGCACCACTTCGTGGCGCACGTAGATTGGGGCGCCGAGGGTTTCGATCGCGCGCTTGACGATTTCGATCGCACGGTCGACGCCGGCACAGAAGCCACGCGGATTTGCCAGGACGATGTCCATCAACGTGCCGTCTCCTTTCGGCCCAGCGAAAACAAAGCCATCATCACCACCGCGATGACGATGCAGCTGTCGGCGATGTTGAACACCGGCCAGTAATACGAGTGCCAGTACCATTGGATGAAATCGACGACATAGCCCAGGCGCAAGCGGTCGATCAGGTTGCCGAGCGCGCCGGCGATCACCAGTGCAAAAGGCACCGCGGTGCGCCAATCGCGACGCGCTGTGGAGCGCAACCCGATGACCAGTGCCGTGCTGATGACCAGGGCAAGCACAATGAAGAACACCTGCTTCCAGGCACCTGGGCCTGCCAGAAAGCTGAAGGCAGAGCCGGTGTTGTGAGTGAGCGTCCAGTTCCAGAACCCGGCCATGAATTGCACCGGTTGCTCGAAGCCAAGATGGCTCACCGCATACCACTTGCTGGCCTGGTCAAGCACGATCAGCGATGCCGAAAGGCCCAGCCAGTTCAGCGCGTTGGGACGCACGGCCGCGAGCGAAGACAAGGCCATCAGAAATAGCTCCTGATTTCGCCAACCCCGTTGACGTTTTCCACACAGCGCCCGCACAACTCGGGATCATCGGGGAAACTGCCGACGTCTGATTGGTAGTGCCAGCAACGCGTGCACTTGGCATGCGCCGAGGGCACCGCGACAATTCCCGCCGACGAGCCTTCCGGCGACACTGCGGCAGCAGGCTTGCCGGAGGCGCCGTGCAGTTTCATGGCAGAGGTGATGAACAGGAAGTGCAGCTCATCGCCGATGCCCGGGTATTTCGCCAGCAGGGTCGGGTCAATTTCCGTCCATGCTTCCACCTCGGCGGCCAGGGACGCGCCAATGCGGCCTTCCGCGCGCATCGGCTCCAGCACTTTGGTGATGTCATCGCGCAGCGCGAGCAGTGCCTGCATCAGCGCACCGTCGGCCTGGCGATAGGCGCCGTCAGCTGGCAATAGCCGATCAATTTCAGCCGTGGTCGCAAACAACACGTTGCCTTCGCG
>JAYSXN010000351.1:0-3306 GCA_043717405.1 Gammaproteobacteria bacterium | reverse complement strand
AGTGGCGGCGCATAGCGATTGCGCTACGTTGACGGCGGAAAGCAGCCGGCCCTGGTTCGTCTACGTGATCGAATGCGTCGATGGCAGCCTGTACACCGGTATCGCGGTGGACGTTGCACTGCGTTTCAGCCGGCATGCCGCGGGCAAGGGTGCGCGCTACACGCGGGCCCACCCGCCGCTGCGGATTGCAGCAGTCCTCGAACTGCCAGACCGCGCCAGCGCACTGCGCACCGAATACCGGATCAAGCAACTCGGCACGGCGGAAAAGCGCGAGTTCTGCAGGCTGAACCTTCCAAGATGAACGCCGGGCATCCCTCACCGTTCAGACCGTAGACGGCGCGACCGGGGCGATGGAATCATGCTTCCAGTTCACCTGGACCACGCGATCAACAATGGCCGCCCCGATCACGCTGACCGAACCGGAAATCCTCAGCGCAAGCCTGCTCATCGTCGATGACCAGCAAGCCAACGTGCAGTTGCTCAGCGGCCTGCTGGCAGGCGTCGGCTACACGCAAGTGTCCAGCACGGTGAATCCAAGGGAAGTGGCAAAGCTGCATCGAAGGCACCAGTACGACCTCATCCTTCTGGACCTGCAGATGCCGGGCATGGATGGCTTCGAGGTCATGGAGGAATTGAAGGCCGACAATCCGACCGGCTATCTGCCCGTGCTGGTGGTTACCGCGCAGCCCTCGCAGAAGCTCAAGGCCCTGCAGGCCGGCGCCAAGGATTTCGTCAGCAAGCCGTTCGACGTGCTTGAGATCCAGACGCGCATCCGCAACATGCTCGAGGTGCGCCTGTTGTACAAACGCATCGAGTCCGACAACCGCCAGCTGGAGCAGATCGTGGCGCAACGCACCGCCGAATTGCGCGAGAGCGAATCCCGCTTCCGCAGCCTGGTTGAACTGGCCTCGGACTGGTATTGGGAGCAGGACGCGAGCGGCGCCTTCACCAAAGTGTCTGGCCCAGCGCTGGAAATGCTCGGCCTTGGTGGCGCCGCGGATGCTGAAGCCAGCGCCGTGGAGCAATGGAATCCGGAGGAGCGCGCGGTGCTGCAGGAAAAGCTCGCGTTGCGCTTGCCTTTCCTCGACCTGGTTTTCAGCCGCACGCAATCCGACGGCAGCCAGCAATTCCTGCAGACCAGCGGCGAGCCCAAATTCGACGAATCCGGGCGCTTCGCGGGTTATCGGGGCATAGGCATGGATGTCACCGGGCGGATGCGTGGCGCTTTACCGTTTCAAGACAACCCGCGGTTGCAGCGGTTTCGCGACGCAATGGATGGCACCCGCGACGGCATCCTGTTGCTCGACCGTGCAACGATGCGCTATCTCGACGTCAATGGCTCCGCCTGCCGGATCTCCGGCTACAGCCGTGAAGAACTTCTAGCCGGCGGCCCGACGACGCTTGGCAACGTTGCCGCCTCGTCTGCGCACTACGACCGGCTGATCGCCGGCGACAACGAATTCGCGCACAGCCGTACCGAGCTGCAGCACAAGGATGGCAGTCGCGTTCCGGTCGAGGTGTCGAGACACGCAACGCAGACCGACTCGGGCTGGATGCTCGTCGAGGTATTGCGGGCGCTGGACGCGTGAGCACGCCGGTGCACATGGCAACGGCAGGGATGCGTCGAGCGTGAATACGGTTTCGCGCACGCCCGTGGTCGCCAGCGGCGTTTCGCCAAGGCAAAACCGCCTGCTCGCCTCCCTGCCTCCAGCCGATTACGAGCGCTTGCGCGCCGATCTCGAGCTCAGTCGCATGCTGGTGGGCGACGTGGTGTGCGAATCAGGCGCGCAGATGTCGCATGCGTTTTTCCCGATCAGCGCCATCGTGTCCTTGCAGTACGTCATGGAAAATGGTTCTTCGGCCGAGATCGCTGGCGTCGGCAACGAGGGCCTGGTTGGCATTCCGCTGTTCATGGGCGGCGAAACCACGCTCAGCCGGTCCGTAGTGCAAACCGGTGGTTATGGCTATCGACTCCGCCAGGCCGTGCTGCTCGACGAATTCAATCGCGGCGGCGCGCTCATGCAGTCGCTGCTGCGCTATACGCAGGCGCTGATCACGCAGATGTCGCTCACTGCCGCGTGCAATCGTCGGCACACGCTCGAGCAGCAGCTGTGCCGCTGGTTGTTGCTGACACTGGACCGCATGTCCGGCAACGAGCTGATCATGACCCAGGAGCTCATCGCCAGCATGCTAGGCGTGCGCCGCGAAGGCGTCACCGAGGCGGCGGGTCGGCTGCAACGTGCCGGCATCATCAACTACCGGCGCGGACACATCACGGTGCTGCGCCGGGACGGGCTGTCGGCGCGCACGTGTGAATGCTATGCCGTCGTGCGCAGCGAATTCGATCGCCTGGTGCCGCAGCCAGCCGAAACTGTCAGCACTCCTTGAACGAGGACTAAGCACGCCCAGGACTATGTGCGCTTGCGTACCGAGCCAGGCCAGCGGCGGTCGTTAACCTTGTCCTGAGTTCCGCAGCACGCGCGACCATGTGTCATCCATCGGGGACCGCAAGAATGTGCACACTTAGCCTGAGCGACATGGGCGAACTGCATGACCCATGGTTGCGCGAGCCGGTTCGCAAAGACGTCACGCCCGAACGCGCGGAGGCAGTACGCCCGGAGCCCACTACCCGAGCCCGCGAGTTGCTGCCACCACTGCTGCCCAATGAAGCCAACACCCGGCGAGCCTTAGAAGCGTGCCCATGAATGTCCAGGAAAAAGGCTGGTTCGCCCGGTTGCGCGGTTCCCGCATGGCCTGGGCCGTATTGCTACTGGTGGTTTGCGGGACGCTTGCGACCGTGGTGGTCGGGATGGAGCTATACGCCGTCACCGGCCACGCTACCCGCTACAACACGCAGTAGCGCGGGGCCCTTGGGCGCAGAGGCTGCCGGTAGAAGACTGTCTTCGCGAATGGCGGCGGCTGCGCCGGATCAGCCTGCGGCTCGGCACGTTCTCAGCGCGTGGCGGATTTCAGTCCAGCCAGCAGGCTACCCATGTCATCGGCGTGTTCTTCTTCCACCGCCAGGATGATTTCCAGCATGCGCCGCGACGTCGGATCGTCTTCGCCAAGGTAGCTGATGATGTCGCGATAGGTGTCGATGGCGATGCGTTCGGCAACCAGGTTTTCCTCGAGCATTTCGTGCAGGTTCTGGCCCTCTACATACTGCGAGTGGCTGCGCGTGAGCAGGCCTTCGGGATTGAGGTTGGGTTCCCCACCGAGTTGCACGATGCGCGTGCTGATCATGTCCGCGTGTTCCTGTTCCTCGTTGGCATGCTCCAGGAATTCGGCGGCCACGCCCTTGGCGTG
>JAYSXN010000036.1:0-2431 GCA_043717405.1 Gammaproteobacteria bacterium | reverse complement strand
GCGCCAAGCCGAAGAAGTCGGCACGCACCATCGGTGATGTCATCGGCAAGTTCCACCCGCACGGCGACAGCGCCTGCTATGCGGCGCTGGTGCTGATGGCGCAGCCGTTTTCGTACCGTTACCCGCTGATCGAAGGCCAGGGCAACTTCGGTTCGACCGACGACCCGTCATCGTTCGCCGCGATGCGCTACACCGAATCCAAGCTCACGCCGATCGCGGAGGTCCTGCTTGGCGAACTGGGCCACGGCACAGTGGACTGGAGCCCTAATTTCGACGGCACGCTCGAAGAGCCGAGCTGGCTGCCGGCACGTTTGCCGCACCTGCTGTTGAACGGCACCACCGGCATCGCGGTCGGCATGGCTACCGATGTGCCACCGCATAATCTCAACGAAGTGGTCAGCGCCTGCGTGCGCCTGCTCGATGATCCCGATGCGAGCGTGCGCGACCTGTGCGAACACGTGCGCGGCCCGGATTACCCGACCGGCGCCGAGATCATCACCCCGGCCAGCGAGCTGCTGGCGATGTATGAAACCGGCGGCGGCAGCGTGCGCGCTCGCGCCACCTTCATTCGCGAGCACCAGAACCTGGTCATCACCGCGATGCCCTACCAGGTGTCGCCATCCAAGATCATGGAACAGATTGCTGCGCAGATGCGCGCCAAGAAGCTGCCCTGGCTCGAAGACCTGCGCGACGAATCCGACCACGAAAACCCGGTCAGACTGGTGCTGGTTCCGCGATCCAACCGCATTGATCATGACGCGTTGATGGGCCATCTGTTCGCCACCACGGACCTGGAGCGCAGCTATCGCGTCAACCTCAACATCATCGGCCTGGACGGGCGTCCGCAGGTCAAGAACCTTAAAACCCTCCTGCTGGAATGGCTCAGCTTCCGCATGGAGACCGTGCGCAAACGCATGCGCCATCGCCTCGAGCGCGTAGAGCGGCGCCTGCACATGCTCGAGGGCCTGCTGGTCGCGTTCCTCAACCTTGATGAGGTCATCCGCATCATCCGCACCGAGGATGACGCGCGTGCTTCGCTCATCGCACGTTTCAACCTCACCGGTGAGCAGACCGATTACATCCTGGAAACCAAGCTCAAACAGCTGGCGCGGCTGGAGGAGATGAAGATCCGCGGCGAGCAGGACGAACTGGCTAAGGAACGCGACAAGATCATGGCGGTGCTCGCCTCGCCGGCAAAATTGAAAAAGCAGGTCAAGGACGAATTGCTGGCCGACGGCAAGAAGTTTGGCGATGCCCGCCGCTCGCCGCTGGTGTCGCGTGGCGCGGCGCAGGCGATCAACGAAAGCGAATTGATTCCCAGCGAACCGGTCACCGTGGTGCTGTCGTCAAAAGGCTGGATCCGCGCGGCGAAAGGTCATGAGGTAGATGCCGCTACACTCAGCTATCGCGAAGGCGATGCCTTGCTGCAGGCGGTGCGCGGGCGCAGCACGCAACAGGTGGCGTTTGTCGACAGCAGCGGCCGCAGCTATTCGACGCTGGCGCACACACTGCCGTCCGCTCGCGGCAACGGCGAGCCGCTCACTGGGCGCTTTACCCTGCCGCCAGGCGCACGCTTCACGGGCGCGGCCATCGCCGACAACGATTCCCGACTGGTCGTGGCATCAAGCTTCGGCTACGGCTTCGTGACGCGTTTTGAGAATTTCACCGGCCGCAACAAGGCTGGCAAGCAATTGATCCATGTCGATGCCGCGGCGGAAGTCTTGCCGCCGGCAATGGTCAGCGACGCGGCGAAAGATTGGGTTGCCGTGGTTACCTCGGCGGGTCACCTGCTGGCCTTCCCGATCGGCCAGCTGCCGGAACTGGATAAAGGCAATGGCAACAAGCTGATCCAGATTCCCCCGGCGAAGCTGAAAAGTGGTGAGGAAAAAGTCGTCGCCGTGGCCTGCGTGCGCCAGGGCGGCGAGCTGACGCTGTATTGCGGGCAGCGCCACATCACCTTGAGCTGGCGTGACCTGCAGGCTTATGAAGGACTGCGCGCTACGCGTGGGCACGGTTTGCCGCGTGGATTCCAGCGCGTGGATTGGGTGGAGGCAAGTTGATCGCGTAGCTTGTACTCTGGCGCTGCAATGACAACCCTTGGGGAGGGGCGCATGTTGGGATTCACGCGATACCAGTGGCTGGTGCTGTTCGCGGCGTGGCTCGGTTGGGGCTTCGATGTGTTCGATGGGCTGCTGTTCAACTACGTGGCGCCCAACTGCGTGCCGACCTTGCTTGGCCTTACCATCGGATCGCCAGAGGCCAAGCACGCCACGCTGCTTTGGACCGGAATTCTCACCAGCGTGCTGTTGCTCGGCTGGGCCGCGGGTGGGGTGCTGTTCGGCAAGATCGGCGACAAGATCGGACGCACGCGCACATTGCTGATCACCATGCTGCTGTACGCGGTCGGCACCGCCGCCTGCGCCGCGGCGCC
>JAYSXN010000350.1:0-3318 GCA_043717405.1 Gammaproteobacteria bacterium | reverse complement strand
GGTCGGCTGGCGCATCCGGATGCGCAGTGAATAGCGCATCGATCATCTGTGACAGCAACGCCTGCCATTGCCGGGCGTTGTACGGCCCGGCCAGGAGGCGCTGGTACAACGCGAGCTTGTGCAAGCCCTGCAACAGGGCATCGAGGCTGGCGAGCGCGCTGCCCTCCAGCTGCGGCCACGGCGCGACGCCGAGGAGGTCGTCACTGCTGCCACTGGCATGGCCAAGCAGCAGGCGATCCAGCGCCCAGGTCCAGGTGTAGGCCGCTTCCGAGGGCGCATCCTGCGCTGCGCGATGCGCGGCATCGATGCCCCAACGCGCGCCTGCTTCGCCAAGCCATTCGCGCAACTCACCGAAGGCCGCGTCGTCGAGTTGGAACTTGGCCGCGATCACCGGTACCGCCAGCAGTTCCAGCACGTCGTTGACGGCGAATGTCGACGTCGGCAAGGCCAGCAGGCGCGCGAAGGCCTCGAAGGTCGGCCGCGCCGCCACTGGCGTGACATCGCCAAGCGCGTACGGCAGGCAGGGCAGTGCCGCGTCGCCGCCGCCGAACACCGCGTGCACGTGCGTGGCGTACTCGTCCATGTCGGGCGTAAGTACGGCGATCTCTCGCGGCTGCAGCGCCGGATCGTTTTCCAGCAATACCCGCAATTGCTCGTGCAACACCTGGATCTCGCGCAGCCGCGTATGGCAGGAATGCACTTGCAGGCTGCCATCGGACCCGGCGCTGGTGAAATGCCGCAGGGGCTCCAGCAAGGACGCCTGCGGAACCGGGCGGCGCGCCAGCAGGTCGCGCTGCAGGCTGTGCAGCAGACCTGTGCGCGTCAAGGGATCGGGCGCTTCGTACTTGGGCAACTCGAAGGTCGGATGCACGACGTCGTAGGAAAAGAGCAGCCGCACGAAATCGCGCCCGGCCGCGCCGTTGGCACGCAGCAGGGGATTCTCCGCGTCGGCGAACACGCTTTGCGGATCAGCGTGCAGGCGCTCGCGCGCGGTCACCAGGTCGCCCCACCAGTCCTGCACCGGTGACAGGAAGAAAAAATGCAGTTCGCCGCCGCGCGCGGCCGAGGCGATCATGCGCAATACATCCGGCGAGACATTTTGCGTAGCGAAGGCAAACACCCGCGGCGGCAATCCAGCGGGCCGCCAGTCGGGCTGCGCATCGAGCCGCGACAGATACGCATCCAGGCGCTTGCCACGATGACTCAGGTGCCAGGTGGCGCGGCGCCACAATTCCGCCTGCCAATCGTCGCGGTCAGCGCCCTGGTCCCAGCGGCGCAGCCAGTCGCGGCGCCACGCCTGGTATTTTTCGAAAGCCTGCGCCAGCTCGCCGGCAAGCGCCCAGGCCGCGCTCGCGTCAATGCGGCCGTCAGTGCGCCTGCCGAGCACGCGCTGCAGCGGCGCGAATACAGGCTCGGCCATCGCCTGGGCATCATCGAGCAATGCCCACAGGCGCCAGCGCAGATTCGCCGCATCGCCCACCGCCGCGTCGCCGGCGCCAGCAACGTTGGCGTCGAGTGCGGCGCGTACGAATTCGCCCGGGGCTAGGAACTGCAGGTTGGCGGCGATGCCGTGGCGTTCGGCCAGCGTCTTCTGCAGCCAGCGGCGCATGGCCGGCTGCGGGATGAGCACGGTGTCGGGTTCGAGCAGACCGCGGCCGGCCACCGGGCGGGCTATTTGTCCGGCAAGGATGCCGGCCAGCAACTCGAGGTCGTTGCCGTGGTACAGGCGGAAATCGGTGCTCACAGCAAGGACGCTGCGTCCTCTTCGAAGCGCACGCGATGGCGCACGCCGGGCGACAACGGTTCGACCCAATAGCTGCCCTGGTGCGCGAGCACGCGATCGGTGATGGCCGGTAGCGCATTGGGCTCGATCGGGAAATCCAGGAATGGCGTCGCTTCGATGTCGATCTGCACCTGCACTTCCAGCCGATGCTCGACACCGGGCAAGACATCGATGCGCACGCGCACCCGGCGGATGCATTGTTCGCGGCTCGCCTCGCGCACGGCCGCCTGGCAGATGCGATACACGGTGGTCTGCGCGTCGTCGTTGAGGGCTTCGATGCGGCCGTAGAACGCCGCTTCGTAGGCGATGCCGGCATCGTCCAGGGTTTCGCGCAAGGGGCCGAAGCCGACTGCCTCGCGCAGGCCATGGGTGTCGAGCGCCTGCGGGCGCAACTGACGCAGCACGCGGCGCAGGCTGTCCTGCATCTCGCGCACCTGTTCGCGCACCGATTCGAGCAGGCGCAGCATGTGTTCATCGCGTACGTCGCGGAAAGCAAGGCTGATACGCGTGCTCAGCGCATGGATCGAGCGCCCGAGTTCGTAATCGAGCTCCGCTGCCAGCTCGCGCTGCCCTTGTTCCTCCAGGCGCACCAGGCGCTGGCTGACATTGCGCAGATCCACCGCCGCCTCGGTGAGCGAGCGATTCATCTGGCTGAGTTCACGGTGGCGCTCGGCAAGGCGTTCGTGGCTGCGCCGCAGCTCCGTGGTGGCCGCCCCCAGCACCAGTCCGCCGCCGCCAACCACCGCCAGCGCGAGTTGCAAGACGCGCACATCCGCCGGTACCAGTCGCAGCCCGAGCATCGCCTCGACCAGCAAGCCGACTAGCGCCACCGAGATGACCGCGCCTTCCCAGCCACGGCGAAAGGACACGAAGAAGATGGGCGCGAACGCGAGCAGAAGGAGGTAGGGCTCCAGGTCATGGCGTTGCACGATCAGGCCAAACACCGACAACGAAAACAGCAATTGCATGACGATGTCGCGCCATAGGCCGAAGTTGACCCGTCGGCGCAGGTCTGCGCGTGACACGAGCACCAACAGGGGCGCGAGCACGAGTTGGCCGAGGAAGTCCCCATAGAGGAAGGAGAACACGCCAGCGATACCCTCCTGCGTGGTGCCTCCAGGCAACCAGCGCTGCAACACCGGCGACACCAGCGCCGCGCTGATCAGTCCGGCGCCAAGCAACACCAGCATGTGTTGCGGCGCGTCCAGCCGCGTATGCGGATCGGCGCCGCGCACGACCCGTACCACCAGCGCATAGACCAGCCACGGCACCAGGCCCATGGCGATGTACGTGCCTGGCGACCAGCCACTGGCATAGGCGATGGTCGCGGTCGCTGCCCATTCGCCCAGCGCCAGCCAGCGCCAATGGCGGCTGGGCAGGATCCACAGGGCGCCCAGGCGCAGTCCGGCGGGCAGGAACCACAGATGCCGCGAGATCGACAGCAGCGCAAGCCAACCCAGCGCGTACACCAGCGTCAACAGGGCGCGGGCAATCGGCCGGGCCAGGCCTTGGGCCAGCGCCGGCGTTTCACCGGT
>JAYSXN010000349.1:0-3332 GCA_043717405.1 Gammaproteobacteria bacterium | reverse complement strand
CCAGCTCCGGCTCGAGCACGTTGATGCGTGCGACGTTTTTCTGGAACTGGCGCAGCAAACGTTCGTTGCGACTACCGAAAATGCGGGTAAGCAGACTGTTGAGCATGAGGGGGCCGTAAAAAGAGGAAAAACAGCACGCGGGGGCGGCTTCAGCACCAACCGCAAGCAGTCGCCGCTGAAGCCGCTCCCGCGGCCGGCTAGTTTAACTTGGGGAGGCCGCCAGTGATATCAAGACACCGGCGGCAGGCGAACTGGTCGAAACCAGCCGCGGATCAGCCGTTGGCACGATCCAGGAACTTGCGCGGATTGACCGGCACGCCGTTGACATGGACTTCGAAGTGCACGTGCGGACCGGTCGAGCGGCCAGTCGAACCAGCCTTGGCCAGCTCCTGCCCGGTACGCACGATGTCGCCCACGCGTACCACCAGCCGAGAGTTGTGACCATACAAAGTGCTGTAGCCATTGCCGTGGTCGACTTCGACGACGTTGCCATAACCGCTCTTCACGCCAGCAAAACTGACCACGCCACCTGCCGCTGCGCGCACGGGGTCGCCCGTGTTGGCGTCGAAATCGATTCCCATGTGATGGGCGATGCCGCCGCTGAACGGGTCGGCGCGCGTGCCGAAACCGGAGGTGATGTAGCCCGGCGACGGCCGGCCGCTGGGAATGGCGCTCAGTTGCAGCTGCTGGTTGTACAGCATCGATTCGAGCACGGACAGCTGCGAACCGGAGTGGTTGAACTTCACCTGCAACTGGTCAAGCCCCTTGAGCAGATCGGCTGCCGGAATGTCCTCGGCCTTCTCGTCGCCGCCCATGCCGGGCACGCGGTCGAAGTTGAACTCGCCATCGCTGAGCTTGCTGTCGTGGGTCAGGCGCTCGCCGAGCGCGTTGAGCCGGTTCGCCTGGGCCTGGAGCTCACCGACACGGGCGGCAACCGCATTGATCTCGCGCTGCGCGTCTTCGCGTGCCGACTGCAACTGGCTTTGCTGCAGGCTCAGGTCCTGCTTGAGGCGGGCGACTTCCGCGGCTGCTGCGCCATTGGCGCCGCGTGAAGCAAAGCCGGTGCCGAAGGCGATGGCGAACAACAGGACCATGGCCGTTGCGGCGCTCGCCGCAACCTTCGGGTCGCTGAATGACAGCTTCTTCGGCGACCGCATGAATCTGGATACGATGATAACGTTCATCATGTCGAAACGTACTCACTTCTCTGATCGTGGCACAGCCGGGTCGACGTCTCCTCCGCAGGCCTTGCAGGCAGCTGCGGCGGCAGGACTCGGTCCCCTGATCGAACGCGCCCAGGCTTTGGGTCGGCTCGATCAGTTGCTGCGCCAGAATCTGCCCGCCGCGCTGGCCGGCCAATGTCGCGTGGCCAACGTCGATGAAGACAGACTCGTGTTTTTGGTCAACGCCCCGGTCTGGAAGAACAAGCTGCGGCTGATGGCTGACGTCCTTCTGGACGCTGCCGCCGCGGCCGGTCATCCGGCTCGCACGTTGGTCGTCAAAGTGGCGCCGACCTTTTCGTTCTCCCCAGAGAGCGTGGTCGGAAAACCTCTTTCTGAAGCCGTTCGCGAATCGCTGCGGACGACCGCCCAGTCTGTAGTGGATCCAGACCTCCGGGCTCAACTTCTGAAACTTGCTTCCATGCCTTGATGATTGTTGTTGACGGGCATTCTGCCCCACGACGGGCGTTTTGCCGTTAAGTGCCCGTTAATTCCTGTAAATTGTTCACCAGCGCGCCAAAAGCGTGCGCAGCGTCACAAATCTGGGCGATCAAACCCCGCCGATCGGGTGCCCATAGGAGATCGGAGCAGTCGAGGCAGCCACTTCGTCATCGAACGTGACGTATTCCCAGGCAGATTGCTCGGCAAGCAGGGCCCGCAGCAGGCGATTATTCAGGGCATGGCCTGATTTGTAACCGTAGAACGCGCCGATCAGGCTGTGCCCGAGCAGGTACAGGTCACCGATGGCGTCCAGGATCTTGTGCTTGACGAACTCGTCTTCGTAGCGAAGACCGTCCTCGTTCAACACGCGGTAGTCGTCCAGCACGATGGCATTGTCCATGCTGCCGCCCAGCGCCAGGTTGCGCTCACGCAGGTATTCTATGTCCTTCATGAATCCGAAGGTGCGCGCCCGGCTGACTTCCTTGACGAAGGACGTGGTCGAGAAATCGATCTCCGCGCTCGACACCGATTTCTGGAACATCGGGTGATTGAAATCGATAGTGAAGCCGACCTTGAAACCCTCGAAGGGTTCGAAACGCGCCCACTTGTCGCCATCCTCGACCTTGACCGGGCTCTTGATGCGGATGAAACGCTTAGGCTTATTCTGTTCCTCGATTCCGGCTGATTGCAGCAGGAATACGAATGGTCCGGCTGAGCCATCCATGATCGGCACTTCAGCCGTGGACAGGTCGACATAAGCGTTGTCTATTCCCAGTCCCGCCATCGCCGAAAGGAGATGCTCGATGGTCATCACTCGCACGTCGCCCTGCACGAGGGCAGTGCACAGGCTGGTGTCGCCTACGAGTTCGGCCTGCGCCTTGATCTCGACGGGACGCGCGAAATCTGTGCGCCGGAAAATGATTCCGGTGTCAGCAGCTGCCGGGCGCAAGGTCATGTAAACCTTTTCGCCACTGTGCAGACCCACGCCAGTGGCGCGGATGACATTCTTGAGCGTGCGTTGCCTGATCATCTGCAGCGGTCTCCGACGAAGAGCTACAAAATTTTAACACCTAGGATAACACAGCGTTTTTGGCCCCCGCCTTGCCATAAGTCCCTGCCGCCGGGCAATCGTTCGAACTGTGACCCAGACCAAGTCGCCAAGGCATAGGTTCCCGTCCTGCGACAAGTTCCCGCCGGCTGGACCGGCGGGTGACCGAAGCCTATTCCACTGAATCGGTGTTACCAGCCTCAATCCGCCTGGCGGCGCAGGAACGCCGGGATGTCCAGGTAGCTGTGGTCGGTCGGCAGGTCGGCCAGCGCCGTCGCCGCACTGCTGTCTGCCGAGCGGCTGTTGTTGCGCAGCCCGAGGTTGACCCCCGTGGACGGCAGGCCCAGGGGCGGCATGCTGGCGTGAGTCGGCGGACTGACGGCATCGAAGTCGGCCAGGCCGGTGCTGCCGTTGCGCACGAGCTTGATCGGCGCACGGAAGGCTTCGCGCGGCTGGTCGTGGCGGTCCGCTCCGCGAACCGGCACGCGCGCGACCGAGCGGCCCAAGCCAGTGGCAACCACCGTGACCCGCACCTCGTCGGCCATGTCCGGATCCAGCACCGTGCCGATGACCACAGTGGCGTCCTCCGAGGAGAACTCCTCGATGATGCGGCCCACCTCGTC
>JAYSXN010000348.1:0-9720 GCA_043717405.1 Gammaproteobacteria bacterium | reverse complement strand
AAGACAGGAAAATGATCGGTACTTCCGCGGTCTCCGGCAGTGCGCGCAGGCGACGACACACTTCATAGCCGTCCATGCCTGGCATCACGATGTCGAGCAGCACCAGGTCGGGCGGCGTGCGTGCGGCGACCGTCAATGCCATCTCGCCGCTCAGCGCCAGGCTGAGCTTGTGTTCGCCGCGCAGGCCCTCGACCAGGATATCGAGGTTGGTCTTGGTGTCGTCGACCAGCAGCACGCGGCACTCGCTGAGTGCTTTCACGAGCTTGCCAGAAAATGGCTGCGCGGCCTCATCGATCAGGCGCTCTGCAGTCCGGCGGCGGTCACTGCCTGGTGCAGCTGCGCCTGCGCCTGCGCAAAGGCATAGTCGTGCACGCTGCGTTCAAATGTACTCAATGCCGCGCCCGGAAATAGCGCCGCGAATAATCCACGATGCGCTTGCAAGCACTCCGACGCCGCCGCATCGCATTCATCCAGGTGCTGCTGCATCAGCGCGATGACAGTCGCGCGTAACTCCGGATCGCTGGCGGCAGCTATGGCTTCGGGCGTGTGCTCTTCTTCACCAAGAGTCATGCGCAGCTGCTCCACCAATGGTGTCAGCACGGCATCTAATTGCAGCAGGAGCACATCCAGTTGCGCCGGCGGGGCATTCTCGCGCAGCGCCGCTTCAAGTTGGGCAGCGGCCATCTGCACGGTGCGCGCGCCAAGGTTGGCCGCAACACCGCGCGCGGTGTGCGCTGTGCGTTCGGCTGACCCGCGATCGCCAGCGCGCAGCTGCGCGGCAATCTGCGCGGGCGCCTGGCCTTGCTCACCGGCAAACCGGCGCAACAGCCTGGTGTAAAGCGCACGGTTGCCAGCGACGCGCAGCAGGCCGTCGGCGGTATCGAGATCTGCAATTGCCGGCAGCCCGGTGATGCCCGTAATCGGCCCGGTGGCAAGTGAACTCGCGCCGCCTGCTTCCGCTGAGGTCGAATGGAAATGACGCCAAACCGCTTCGTACAACGCATCCGGATCGATCGGCTTCGGCACATGGTCGTTCATGCCGGTGCTGATGCAGCGATTTTTTTCATCCAGCGTTGCATGCGCGGTCATCGCGATGATGGGAAGCCTGGCGCAACGAGCATCTGCTCGAAGCCTTGCCGTGGCCTGGTAGCCGTCGAGCTCGGGCATCTGCAGGTCCATCAGGACCAGGTCGAATGCCGATGGGTTCGCAAGCACCCGATCAACAGCCACGCGTCCGTTGGCGGCCACGGTCACGACAACGCCGACAGCCTGCAATAGTTCAGTGGCGATTTGCTGGTTTATCTCGTTGTCTTCTACCAGCAGGACCCGTGCGCCGGCGAGCCGAGCGCGATGTGGCTCGCTCGAGTCCCTGATGATTTCCGCGGGCACCGGCGTGAACAAGGTCACCAACGTGTCCACCAGCGTCGACTGCGTTACCGGCTTCACCAGGAAGCCATCGATACCCAGCCGTTCGGCCTCGTCGCGCACTTCCTCACGGCCGAACGCTGTCACCATCACGATGGCTGGTGGTTGCCGCAACGCGCTGTCGTGCTTGATGCGGCGCGTCGCCTCGATGCCGTCCATGCCGGGCATGCGCCAATCCATGAAGACGAGGTCGTACGGGGCGTCGGCGTCGCCCTGGCGCACGGCTTCGACCGCTTCCGCACCGGAGCTGACCAGATCCACCTGTCCGGTCACGCCTTTCAGCGCTTCCGACAGAATTTCCCGGGCCGCTGCATTGTCATCGGCGACCAGTACGCGCAGTGTCGGCAGCCGCGACGGCAGGACGCGCGCCGGCAGTTCCTTGCCCAGTTCCAGCCAGGCGGTGAAATAAAACGTGCTACCGACGCCTGCAGCACTCTCGAGCCATATCTTGCCGCCCATCAATTCCACCAGGCGCAAGCTGATGGTCAGCCCGAGGCCGGTGCCGCCATGCTTGCGCGTCGTGGACATGTCCGCTTGTGTAAATGCCTGGAACAGCTTGGCCGATTGCGCCGGCGTCATGCCGATGCCGGTATCGGTGACGGCGAATTTGAGCTGCACCTTGGTGCCGGTGTGTTCCAGTAGTTCGATCTTCAAGCGGATCTCGCCGCTGTCGGTGAACTTCACTGCGTTGTTGACCAGGTTGGTCAGCACTTGCCCGAGCCGCAGCGGATCGCCGCGTAACTGATGCGGGATTTCCGACGAGACGAACGCCAGGAATTCAAGGCCTTTTTCATGCGCCCGCTGCGCGGTGAGTACGGTCACCGAGCCAAGCACGTCGTCGATGCTGAAGTCGGTGGACTCCAGTTCGAGCTTGCCGGCCTCGATCTTGGAGAAATCCAGGATGTCGTTGATGATACTCAACAGTGCCGTGCCGGCGTTGTGCACCTTGCTGACGTAGTCACGCTGCTTGGAGTTGAGCTCCGTCTGCAGTGCCAGGTGCGACAAGCCGATGATTGCGTTCATGGGCGTGCGGATTTCGTGGCTCATGTTGGCCAGGAACATCGACTTCATGCCGGTCGCTTCCTCGGCCTTTGCCTTGGCCTGCTCCAGGGCAACTTGCTGCACGACCAGACGCAGGTTGCGCTGCAGGATGTCCAGCGACATCGCGGCGCTCGGCAGCAGTTCGTCGAGCAGCGCCGCTTCGCTTGGCGTCAATGCACGAAACGATGCGAATTCAAACACGCCCAGAACAGTGTCGAGCGAAGACAAGGGCCAAGCGCCAGCCTGCACTGCCGGCGCACCTCCAGTGGCGGAGGAAATCGAAAGGTATTCCGGCGGCAGGCCGGTCAGGCGCAGCGGTTTGCGTTCACGCGCACATTGCCCAACGAGTCCCTCGCCGAGCGCGAATGCGGTTGCCTCCTCGCTATCCACGGCCAGTCCGTAGCTTGCGATTCGTTGCAAACGCCCGGTGGATTCATCCATCGCGTAGAAGGCAGCAACTCCACCGCCGAGCAAGGGCACGAGTTCGGATACCAGGGATTGCCCAAACTCCTCGAGCGTACCGGCTCGTTGCAAGCTGCCGCTCGATGCGGCCGCGTTTGCCTTGACCCAGCGCTGGTCATTCATGGTCGCGGCGGATTCCTTCAGCACGCCGATCGAACGCGCGAGCGCGCCGATTTCATCCTTCGCCCGTGCAAACGGGACGGGCTGGTCGAACTCGCCTTGAGCAATGCGCTCGACCGATCCTTGCAGCCCATGCAAGGGATGCACGATGCGGCGGTAGGTGAGCAAGCCTAGCAGTCCGGAGAGCGCCAGGGCCAGCGCCGTCGCGGCGGCGATTCGCGCACGCGACTGCGTGATGTCGGTAACAACGCCGGCGCCAGCGTGGACGGCAAGCGTTTCGTTATGGCGGGTCCATCCGGTCGCCGACTGGCCGAAGCGGTGCGCCAGCACTGCCAGCGGGCCGGCCAGCAGCGCGCGCGCCTCGGTGGTCCGCCCGCTGCGGTTCAACGCCATCACCTGTTCGGCGCCGCGCGTCCACTCCTGTCCGAGGCTGCGGAAATCATCGAGCAGCCTGCGGTCCTGCGCGTCGGAAACAAACTGGTCGGCGTACAAGGCCAGAAGCCGATCGGACTCCGCTTTTCCCGCGCTGAAGTCGAGGTCGAGCTTTCCCTTTCTGGCGCCGCCTTCGGTCAGCAGATGGTTGCGCAGGATGATGCGTTGGTTGGCGTAACTGCGATCGATCGCGGCAAGCGTCACCAGGCTGCCGATCTGGTTTTCAGCAACGAATCGGCTGCGTGACTCGATGCCGGCAAGCTGCACGCCGGTGAACCAGCCCAGGCCCAGCAAAGCGATAACCGGGACGGCGAGGAGGATGAGTAGACGTCTTGCTATGGTCATTACCGTGCAGCTTGTTCAGCCGAAGCAGTCGCTTCAAAGCCATCCTCGCTTTAGCCACCGGCGATGTAAAGCAAATGAGAAATCCTAACGGTGGTCTGTTCAGCGCTCTATGCGCCAGTTGGCCGAGGCGCGGTTCTCCACCGTGCTCGACTCGATTTCGATGTCGAAGCCTTTGCGCAGCAGGTATTTGAGCGTGACTACGTGGCCGCTGCCGAGCAGTGACACGCCGTAGCCCACGAACAACTTCGGCGACAGGTACCTGCCTGCGCCGATCACGTCGCCGCCCAGTGCGCGGCTCTGGCTGACGCCGGCCTCCTGCAGCCCCAGGCGCGCACCAATGCGCGAGGCCAGCAGGTTGCCGCCCGCAGACAGCGCGCTGCGCGCTGCAGTCACGCGCAGGCCTTCCTCGCGGCTCGCCTGCGACAGCGGCCGGCCCAGCGCCAGGTAGGCGATTGCTTCGGATTGCGAACTGGCGGGGTTGCTCCACACCGAGGTGCTTGGCGCGCTGGCGCGGCCGCGCACGTCGATGCCAGCGGTGACGTCGCCTACACTGCGCTCGGCGCGCACGTCCAGCAGTGGATCGGCGATGGGGCCGTTGGACCAGAGCAACCGCCCGCGAGTGATCTGCAGCTTCTGGCCATAGGCAACGTAACTGCCCTCGACCTGCAACTCACCGCGGGCAAGCACTTCACGGCCAGGGTTGGCGCGGATGTGCAGGCGGCCGCTGGTGAGTCCGTCGAGGCCGAAACCCTGCAGGCGCACTTTGTCGCCGACCACCAGGTCGAGATCGAGGTCCATCGGCAGGCTGCGCGGCGCATCGTGTTCGACCGGATCAACGATGACCACGTCGGGAGAAACGCTTGCGCCCTGGTCGAGACTTTCCAGTTGCAAGCGTGCCTCCACCACGGTGACCGTTCCGGCGACTTTGATGGCGGAGTCACCGTCGGCGTACTTCACGGTCAGATCCGGGTTCAACACGGCGCGCAGTTCCGGCGTATCGGACGCCAGCACTTGCTTGCCGGTAACCCGAAGTTGCAGCGGATTGGTCTCCTGTCCCCAGCCAAGCGTCCCCTGGACGTCCAACAGGCCTTCGCCTGAGCGAACCTGGCCGGTCAGGCGGGCGTTGCCGTCGGGCAGCGCGTCCAGGCGCAGCCTGCCTTCGCGCAGGGTGATGCCGAGCGCGGGCAATTCCGCGGTGAAGGCGGACAGTTCCGCATTGCCGCGCAGGCGCGGATGCGCGCGCGTGCCGCCGAGTTGCAGCGTGCCCTGCAGCTGGCCTTTCGGCGCGACGATGTCGGGTGAAAACAGTTCCAGCCAGCCCAACTGGTTGGTAGCGATGTCCACCGTGCCGCTGAGCGCACTGTCGGCGATCCAGCCGCTGGCAATCTGCGCATTGACGCGGCCGTGGCCAGTAAAGCCGGCGGCCAGAGTCGCGCGAATGCCAGCCGGATCAAATTCTGCGCGCAGGCGCAACGCGTCGTAATTGATCAGGTCCGACGGCGGCGGACGACCGCTGGGACGCACGCGCAGCGGTGCCAGGCCGCCACTTGCGGAGCTTATATTGGCAACGCCACGCCAGCTTCCGCCCGGTGCCGGACGCAGCTGTGCATCGAGCGCGAGTGCACCGTGCAGCAGCCAGCGACCGCTGCTTTCGCGTTTGGGCAGGTAGCTGCGCAAGAGGTCGAATGACAGGCCCCTGCCGATGACGTCGATGCCGCGTCGCGGCCATTCGCCCTGGACGCACAAACTGCCATTGCCGCCGCTGCTCAGGCACGCCGGCGTAATGCTGCCGTTGCCTTGCGCCCAGCGGAAGCGTGTGGGCTGGTCGAGTCGCCAGGCGTCGCCTTGCTGCGGCTTTATCTCCAGCGCCGCGAGGCGACCCTGCCAGGCATTGCCACTGCGGCCAAGTTCCCCGCGCAATTGCATGGCGCCCACGTCGCCCGCTGCCTGAGCATCCAGGCTCATCTGTTCAAAGGAACCAAGCGCATCGACGCGCAGGGTATCGAAAGCGGCTCCCAGCGCCAGGGCGGTGCCTTCAACATGCAAGTTTCCTGGTGCGCCGCTTGTCGCGCGCCAAGGCAGTTTGCCGCGCGCGATCAAAGTGCCGGCGCGCCAGTTGCCATATTGGAGTTGCATCGCGCTGAGATCCACGCCGATATCGGGCGCGTCGCGGCGGCCGTGTAAATGCAACTGGCCGCGCAGTGTGCCGCTGGCACCTGGCAACAGGTCCGTGAGGTGCAACGGTGCAAAGTTTGCGTCGACATCCAGAATGTCAGCGATGCGGCCCTGAGCATCGACACGACTGTCGCCAAGACTCAATGCGACCTTTCCTTCGTAGCCCGTGTTCGCGTCGGGTTTCGCTGCGCCATGAATGGTGATGTCGGCGTCGCCGGCCAGCGCGCGTGCGCGCAACTGGCCGCCGAGCTTGGTCAGCACGACACGTGCATCGAAGCCGCGATCATCGCGCCGCGCACCGTCTACGGAGGCACGGCCATTGATCGCGCCGGGCCAGCCGGCGGCGAAGTAGCCGGGGTCGAAGCCGGCGAGCTGCGCCTCGAAGGAGAAATGTGTAACAGGCGACCAGGCCACATTGCCCGTCGCGTCGAGTCGGCCGCTGGGCATGCTCGCGTGCAGGCGCTGGACGCGGACGCCGTCGCCATTGCCGCACGCATCAAATTCCAACCGCGCAAGCTGCGCGTGGCGAGCCAATGCAGCGGTGCCGACCGCGGCCCATTGTTTCGTGCTGCCGGCCAATCCGAAGTCACCACCGGCGACGATTTCGTTTTCACCTTTGCCCCAGCGCAGGCCGCGGGCATTGACCTTGGCATGCAGCTTTGCATCACCGGGAACGGCAAAGTCGGCCTGACCGGTGAGGGTCACCTGCCCGCCCAGCAGTTCCAGCGCTAGCGGCCGCAATTCGAGGCGCTGCTGTTGAATTCGCAACGTCGAGGGCAGCAGTTTTAATTTGAAATCGCCTTGCTGCGCGCGCCCGCTTAGCTTGGCCACGCCGCCACTGCTATCGGCTGTGAGCGTTGCGTACCACGCGGGTGCGCCCACGGCGCCGGTGAATAGTCCAGGGTCCAAACCGTCGAGTTGGCTACGCAGCTGCCATTGCGGCATCGTGCTGCCGAGCAGCGCCAGGCTCGCGCGCAAAGGACCCGGTGCAATGCCGCGCACCTCCAGATGCATAGCTGCAATGGAACCACGAGCCGCCACGCCAAGCCGCGCACCCGGGCGGCCGTCGTGTGCAGGCACATGCCACGCTGCTTGCATAGCAGTGCGATAGCTGTTGCGTGGCGCGTAGTCGCCGTCCAGCGTGATGTGGCCGCGGTCGCTTTGAAGGCGCAGGTTGTCGACATGCAGGTGGCCGGAGTCGGCTTCGACGCCAGCGCGCAAGCTCGAGATTGCGAGTGCCTGCTTGCCTGCGTAATACACACGCAAGTGGTCGAGCGACAGCGCGTCCACCTCGATCGGCAATGGCGGTGCGATTTTCGGCAGGCTGTCGGGCCAGCGCGGCAATTTGAATGGCTCCTCGCTGCGCGCGATGGTCAGCTGCGCATCGCGAACGCTCAATTTGTCCAGCCGCAGCTTGCGCCAGATCAGCGGCTGCAGCGATGGATCCAGCACGACTTCGCGCGCGCGGAACTCGTGGCCGTGGTAGGCAAAGTGCACGCCGCGCAGCGTCAGCGGACCCGCGGCTGGGCCCTCGGCAGCGGTCCAGGTAAATGTCGCATCGGTTGGCAACGCGTGGACAATGCGTGCGAGCAGCACATCGCGGCCGGCGATGGTGTTGAACAACCAGCCAAGCAGGAGTCCACCGGCGATCACCACGCTCGCGGCAACATAGCCAATGCGACGCACGTGCCGCCAATGGCTGCGCGACGACGGAGCGGATGGCGCGGTCACTGGCATATTCACAAGTCGGCGCCGAAGTTGAGCGTGATCTGGAAGGGCGAGTCTGGATGATCCAGCCCGTGCGCAACATCGACACGCAACGGTCCAACCGGTGAACGCCAGCGCAATCCCAGGCCAACACCTGTGCGCAGCTCCGGCCGTGAATCGAAAGCACTGCCGCTGTCGATGAACACCGCTGCGCCCCAGGGTCCGTTGAAGTAGCGCTCGTATTCGATGCTGCCGGTGACGACGTTGCTGGCGCCGACGGGAAATTCGCGTCCGGCCGGGCCGACGCGGGGGCCGACTTCGCGCCAGCCGTAGCCCCGAATGCTGCGGTCGCCACCGGCGTGGAAGCGCAGCGTCGGCGGCAGCAGGCTCAATTGCCCGCTGAACGTGTGGCCGAACTCGCCGCGCACCAGCAACCGACTGTCGGCGCCGAGGCCCTTGAACCAACGCGCCGTCGCATGTGCCTGCAAAAACGTGGCGTCGGAACCGGCGCCGCCAACGCCGGCGCGCAGCAGCGCGCTGCCGCCCCAACCACGTCGCGGCGCGAGCCGCTGATCGACATTGACGTAGTCGCCGGACAGCTCCGGATACAGCACGGTCGCGAAGCGGTAGTCCGGCGGCGTCTGCGGATTTCCATCATCCTCGGCCGTGTACGCCCAGCGTTCGCGCAATGCATGCACCGCTGCGACCACGCGCCACTTGTCGCTGATTTCACCGCTGCGGCTGAGCATCAGGTCGGCGCGGCGATTGTCGATGTAATCGGTCTGCTCATCGGCGAAATTCACGCCCAGCGTGTACCAGCCCTCTATCCAGGCGAACGCCGGCACGCGGTACTGCAGCGCCGCAACCTTGCGCTTCTGCGCCCAGTCAATTTCGGCGAGCGCCTTGTGCCCGCGCTTGTTGACGTAGCGGCGCTCGACGCCGAGCCGGACACCAGCGCCGTTAATGCTGCCGTAGCTCAGTCCCGTCGTGTAGATGCTGCGCTTGGCCGGCGTCAGGATGATATTCACCGGCACCACGCCATCCTTCGCCGCTGCCGGGTCCGGCGCGATGTCGATGCCGCTGAAGTAATCCAGCCGCCCGAGGGATTCCCGCAGGCGGTCAAGTTTTGCCTGCGCGAAGTAAGCACCAGTTGGCCAAGTGATGATCTTGTCCAGCACTGCGTTGTCGAGGATCACGTTTGGCAATTGCTGGTATTCAACCGTGCCGAGCCGATAGCGGCGTCCGCTGTTCCATGACAACGCGATGTCCGCGGCATGCTCGGCGCGCGTCACCTCGATCCGGTGTGTCGTGAGGTCGGCGTTGAAGTACCCGCGATCGGCCAGGCCGCGATTGATGCGCGCTTTGCTGGTTTCATACAGGACCTGGTCGAAAACGGCTCCGGGTGCCGGCGCGAATGTCGTGACGGCCGTTTTGAGGATCGGGTCTTCCGCAGCCGCGCCAGCGACAATGATGGCCGACTTGCGCACGCGCACCGGCTCGCCTGGCTTTACGGCTATCAGCAGCACCCCGCCACCACCCGTGGGCGCGGCGACGTATATCTCCGGCGAAAAATAGCCGAAAGGTTCGAGCGCCTTGCGCGTCTCGCGCTCGCTTTCCAGCAACAGGTACTCGAGGCGTTGCTCGCCGAGCTCACGGCCCAGCACTTTCGACAGCGATAGCGTGCGCCGGACATTGGCCTCCATGTCCGGCCGCAACCCGCGTATTTCGATCCTGCTGACGACATCAGCCGCGGCCGTGCCGGCCACGCCTAGAAGAATCGCCGCCGCGATGATTCGCAAATCGTTGTGCATCGTCACAGGATAAACCGGCCGCCGGTCGAACTGACAGGGTGGACTAAAAGCAACAGCACCGGCGTGCCCCCTGCTGGCGGGCGGCTTTCCCTGGCGTCGACGTTTTTTCGTGAGCTCTTGCTTTCGGTGAGTGCTGGCATTGTCGCCAAGCTGCGATTAACGCCCGAGTCCCCGCCGCAGTCCAGGTAAGCTGAACCAAACG
>JAYSXN010000347.1:0-3342 GCA_043717405.1 Gammaproteobacteria bacterium | reverse complement strand
GCAGCTTCGTGTCGGTGCAGAGCTCGTTGTGCATGTATCCCATCTACGCCTATGGCACCGAAGAGCAAAGGCAGCGTTACCTGCCGGCCATGGCCCGCGGCGAGCTAATCGGCTGCTTCGGCCTCACCGAACCGCAGGGCGGCTCCGATCCGGCGAACATGAAGACCAACGCACGCCGCGACGGTGACGACTGGATCATCAACGGCGCCAAGATGTGGATCACCAACGGCAACCTGGCGGATGTTGCCATCGTCTGGGCGCAGACCGAAGACGGCATCCAGGGTTTCCTAATCGACAAGGGCACGCCCGGCTTCAGCGCGCAGGAAATCCACAAGAAGATGAGCCTGCGCGCCTCGGTGACATCGGCGCTGTTCTTCGACAACGTTCGCGTACCGGACAGCCAGCGGTTGCCGGATGTCAAAGGTTTGAAAGGTCCCCTCGGCTGCCTGACCCAGGCGCGTTACGGCATCACCTGGGGTCCAATTGGCGCAGCGATCTCCAGCTACTCGTGCGCATTGGACTATTCCAAGTCGCGCCTGTTGTTCAACCGCCCGATCGCCGGCACCCAGGCCGTGCAGCTGAAGCTTGCCGACATGGCGCGGCGCATCACCCTGGCGCAGCTGCTGTCGCTGCAACTCGGCCGCCTGAAGGATGCCGGCAACATGCAGCCGGCACAGGTGTCACTTGCGAAGTGGAACAACGTGCGCATGGCCATCGATATTTCACGCGAGGCCCGCGATATTTTGGGCGGCGCTGGCATCACCACCGAGTACCCGCCAATCCGGCATGCGCTCAACCTCGAATCGGTGCTCACTTATGAGGGCACCGAGACCGTGCACCAGTTGGTGATCGGCCGCGAAGTCACCGGCATCAGCGCATTCTGATCGCCATGGATTTCGGCCCGGTAATCGAGACACAGCGCCTGATGCTGCGCGTGCCGCAGATGCGCGACTTCGACGCCTTCGCCACGTTCAACGAGGACCTCGAAGCCACGCAATACATCGGCGGTCACATGGGCCGCGCCGCGGCATGGCGCAAATTCCTGGTGATGCCTGGCGCATGGCTGGTGCAAGGTTTCGCGATGTTCTCGGTCATCGACAAACAATCTGGCGAATGGCTCGGACAGTTGGGACCATGGCAACCGGATGGCTGGCCGGGGACGGAAGTTGGCTGGGCCTTCAAGCGCGCCGCCTGGGGAAAGGGCTACGCTACTGAAGCCGCCGTCGCCGCCATCGACTGGGCCTTCGACGCCCTGGGCTGGTCGGAAGTGATCCATTCGATAGCTCCGGATAACAAAGCCTCCATTGCACTGGCCAAGCGCCTGGGCTCGACCAATCGCGGCCCGGGAAAGTTGCCGCCACCCTTTGAAGAAACGCGCATCGACATCTGGGCCCAGTCACGCGCGCAGTGGCAGGCGAAGCGGCGCGGAATGGCTGGCTAGGATGACCACGGCTCTCGCCCCTCCAACCGTTTATGGCATGAGCGCGTCGGGAAATTGCTACAAGGTGCGCCTGATTATGGCGCACCTGGGACAGCCGTATACATGGACGGAAATCAACAGCGCTGCTGGAGAAACCCGCAGCGCTTCGTACCTTGCCCTGAATCCGAACGGCAAGGTGCCGCTTCTGCAACTCAGTGATGGCCGCGCGCTTGCCGAGTCCAACGCGATCCTGTGCTTCCTGGCCGATGGATCGCGGTACCTGCCAAGTGATCGCTGGCAGCGCGCGCTGGTGATGCAGTGGCTGTTCTTCGAACAATACAGCCACGAGCCCTACATCGCGGTCGCGCGTTTCATCATGGGCTGGTTACCCGAAGATCATGCACGTCGCCGGGAGTTGCCACAGCTGCGCGAGCGCGGCTACCAGGCCCTGCAGGTGATGGAGAAACAGTTGCAGGCCAATAGTTTCATCGCCGGCGATGACTACACGGTCGCCGACATGGCGCTGTATGCCTACACGCACGAAGCGCACATGGGCGGCTTCGACCTGGCGCAAACACCAGCCGTCGTTTCATGGCTGCAGCGCGTGGAGTCGCAGCCCGGCTTCGCTGCCCACCAATACTGAACGCATTTGCGCCGAGATGAGAAGTTTATGTCTGCCGTAATCCAGCCGATCCCCGCGCGCCACAAGAATGTAAATCGCGCGCAGGTTTGCGATGAAAATTTCCTCGAGTTCGTCAGTGCCTGGCCGGGCGGGAGCATGCCGCGTCCAGCGCCGTCGATGCCGATCCTTCCAGGCAGTGCCTGCACCGTCGCCGACTTCATGGAAGTGCTGGAATCGCAGTTGGTGTCCCGGCACCTGGACCTGATGGCGCGGGTTTTGCGCGTGCAACAGAAAGTGTTCTACACCATCGGTTCGTCCGGCCACGAAGGCAACGCGATGGTTGCGCGCCTCGCGCGGCACACCGATCCTGCTTTCCTGCACTACCGTTCCGGCGGTTTCATGGCCGAAAGGTTCCGCAAGTTGCCAGGCATGGATCCGATCATGGACTCGGCGCTGAGTTTCGCGGCGAGCCAGGAAGACCCGATCTCCGGCGGCAGGCACAAGGTCTGGGGCAGCAAGCCCTTGTGGGTCCTCCCGCAGACGTCCACCATCGCTTCGCACCTGCCCAAGGCTTTCGGGACTGCGGTGGCGATCGAGCAGGCGCGGCGCATCGGCCATCAGCTACCGATCCCGGCCGACTCCATCGTCATCTGTTCGTTCGGGGATGCCTCCAGCAATCACGCCACCGCGCAAACTGCCTTCAATGCGGCGGCGTGGACGGCGTACCAGCAGCTTCCGGCGCCCGTATTGTTCGTCTGCGAGGACAACGGCATCGGCATCTCGGTAAAAACACCGAGCGGTTGGGTAGCGAGCAACTTCCGCAATCGCGATGGTCTCGACTATTTCTACGCCGATGGCCTGGACGTGGCCGAGGGCTATGGCCAGGTACAGCGCGCCGTCGACCATTGCCGGCAATCGCGGCGGCCAACGTTCCTGCACTTGCGCACCACGCGGGTGATGGGCCACGCGGGCACCGATTTTGAGATCGAGTGGCGCAGCTTCGAGGAGTTGATGGCGGTCGAGGCGAGTGACCCACTGTTGCGTTCCGCGCATATTGCACTGGCCTCGGGCGCAATGGCGCCGGCGGAGTTGCTGGCGCTGTACGAGGACACGCGCAAACGCTGTTTCGCCGCCGCCGAGGTGGCCGACAGCCGGCCCAAGCTGACGTCCCTCGCTGCGGTGCTCGCGCCGCTCGCGCCGTTCACCCCGCAAGCCGTCGCCGCGGAAGCGACGCGCTTGGACTATCAGCAAAAGCGGCTGGCCGTTTTCGGCAGCGAAGCGAAACTGCCGGAAAACCAGG
>JAYSXN010000346.1:0-9777 GCA_043717405.1 Gammaproteobacteria bacterium | reverse complement strand
ATTGCGCGGCCTGCGCGCGATTGAAATGGAAAAAGCGCAAGGTCAGTGTTGCGCGAGTGTCATCGCCAATGCTCACGCGCAGCGAGGGCCGGAAGCGGAAGCCACGCTCGACCGCCAGTACCCGGCCTTCGACCTGCGCCGATTGGCCCGGCAGCAGGTCACCGATGCGCGCTAGCTGCGTCCGGTCTTCATAGCGGATGGGTAAGTGCAGCCACAGGTCTTGCAGCGTCAGCAGGCCGCGCGCCGCCAGCTTTTCCGCGAGGACCGGCCCCACGCCAGGCAAGGTGGCGAGGCCAGCGTCGCCGCCGCCGGCCAGGGTCGGCGGCGTGCCTGGGTTGCGTCGTCCGGCCACTCAGTCGAACGCGAGGATCGCGTCCACTTCGATATGCGCGCCACGCGGCAGGCCGCTGACCTCGATGGTCGATCGCGCGGGATAGGGAGCTCCGAAGTGACTTGCCATCACTGCGTTTACCGCCGCGAAGTCGGCCAGGTCGGTCAGGTAGATGCCCACGCGCACCACGTGTTCCAGCGAACCCCCAGCAGCGCGGCACACCGCAGCCAGGTTTTTGAAAACCTGCTCGGCCTGGGCGGAGATGTCACCGTCAACCAGCTGCGCGGTAGCCGGGTCCAGCGGAATCTGGCCGGACAGGAACACCAGGTTGCCGCTGCGGACCGCTTGCGAATACGGGCCGATGGCCGCGGGCGCCTGTTCGGTGGCGATGGGTTGACGGGACATGGCGGCACACCTGTGCGAAGGAAGCGCTGAGTTTACGGCAGCGGCGCGTGGTTTATATGCGCTCCACGCCGTGCACGACGCCCAGACGGCGCACGCGGCGGATCACATCGGCAAGGTGCTTGCGATTGCGCACCTCGATGCCGAACTCCATCACTGAAATCTGCACGTCGCGCTCGCGATACTCCACCGAGTCGATATTGGAATCGCATTCAGCCACTGCCGCGGCGACCTGCGCCAGCACGCCCGGCTTGTTGTCCACGTCCAGCTTGAGCGCGGCGCGGTAGTCTCCTTGCACATGGCGATCCCAGGCCATCGGCACGCAACGTTCCGGATGCTTGCGGTAGTCCGCGGCATTGCGGCAATCACTGCGATGCACTACCACGCCCTTGCCCGCGCTGATGTAACCCAGGATTTCGTCCCCGGGGATGGGATAACAGCAGCGCGCGAAGCTGAGCACCCCGCGCTCGGTACCGGTGATGAGGATTTGTTCGCCGCTGCCGCTGCTCACGGGTGGCTCCGCGCTGCCATCGCGCACCAGCACCTGCGCCACCTGCGCCGGCATGCGATTGCCCAGGGCAATGTCGGCCAGCAACTCTTCCAGGCGCCGATACCGGTGCTCGGCCAGGAAGTGCTCGATATGTTCCTGCGGTACCCGGTCCAGCGAGCTGTCGCGCACTTCCAGCGCGCGGTCGAGCATGCGGTGGCCGAGGTCCACGGCATCTTCATGCTCAAGGCGCTTGAGGAAATGCCGGATGGCGGTGCGCGCCTTGCTGGACACCACGAAGTCCAGCCACTGCGGGCCGGGCGTGGCCGAAGGCGCCGTGATGATTTCGACGGTCTGGCCGCTGGCCAGTTTGCTGCGCAGCGGCACGAGTTTTTTATCGACGCGCGCGGCAACTGCATGATTGCCGACGTCGGTGTGCACCGCAAAGGCGTAATCGAGCGCGGTAGCGTTGCGAGGCAAGGACAGGATGTCGCCCTTCGGCGTGAACAGGTACACCTCGTCGGGAAACAAGTCGACTTTGACGTTCTCGAGGAACTCCAGCGAGGAACCTGCCGATTCCTGGCTGTCCATCAGGCTGCGCACCCAATCCTGCGCGCGCGCCTGCGCGTTGTTCACGCCCTGCCCTGCGGCCTTGTACAACCAGTGCGCCGCCACGCCGCGCTCGGCGATGACGTCCATCTCCTCGCTGCGTATCTGCACCTCGACCGGGCTGCCGTAACTGCCGAACAACACCGTGTGCAGGCTCTGGTAGCCGTTCGCTTTCGGGATGGCGATGAAGTCGCGGAAACGGGCATCGAGCGGCTTGAACAGCGAATGCACCGCGCCAAGCGCGAGGTAGCATTGCATCAGCTTCGGCACCACCAGGCGGAACCCGAAAACATCCATGACCTGGTCAAAGCTTTTGTTTTCAAGGCGCATCTTCTGGTAGATGCTCCACGGCGCCTTGATCCGGCTGACCAGGCGGAACGGCAAGCCTTCATGCACCAGGCGTTGCGATATCTTGGCTTCGATAGTTGCCATCGCCTCGCGACGCATCACCGGCTGGCTGGCGATGCGCTTGGCGATGACCCGATGGCGCATCGGGTACAGCGCGCGGAAGCCCATGTCCTGCAGTTCGGTCTTGATCCGGTTCATGCCCAGGCGCTGGGCGATCGGGGCATAGATTTCCAGCGTTTCGCGGGCGATGCGCCGCCGTGACTCGGCCGCCATCGCGTCGAGTGTGCGCATGTTGTGCAGCCGGTCCGCGAGCTTGATCAGGATCACGCGCAGGTCGCGCGACATCGCCAGCATCATCTTGCGGAAGCTTTCGGCATCGGCCTCCTGGCGGTCGCGGAACTGGATCTTGTCCAGCTTGGTGACGCCGTCCACGAGTTCGGCCACGGCCTCGCCAAATTCCTCGGAGATGGCCTTGCGCGGCAGCGGCGTGTCCTCGAGCGCGTCGTGCAGGATCGCCGCACACAGGGTCTCGGTGTCCATGCGCAGTTCGGCCAGGATGCCCGCGACCGCGATTGGATGCGTGATGTACGGCTCGCCGGAGCGCCGGGTTTGTCCAGCGTGCGCACGGGCACCGACTTCGTAAGCGCGGCGAACCTTCGATATCTGGGCAGGCGGCAGGTAATCGGCGAGCTTGCGCTCCAGCGCGGCGATCGCCTCCGGGCACGGATCGGGCCCGTGCGGCACGGTTGAACCAAGCGGAGAAGTCAGGGACGACATGAAGCCAGACTACCCGCCCCTGTCAAGGCCTTCAATCGCACTGCGCCTTGGGTCAGCCGGCATTGCCTGCTTGCCGTGCCAATGAAAACGGCCCCATCGGGGCCGTTTGGTTGCGCGCGAAGACCGCTCGATCAGTCGTCGCCGCCCTTGCTGAGGTCATCGTCGACAACTTCGGCTGCAGCCCATTCCAGGGCCTCGCGCTCGGCACGCTCGCGCTCGCTCTTCTCTACTTCGTCGATCAGGCTCTGGTCGATCTTGCGCGCGGCGATTTCGCGCAGCGCCATCACCGTGGGCTTGTCCTGGTGCTCGCTGTTGTCCAGCGTCGGCTCGACGCCGGTGGCGAGCTGCCGCGCCCGCTTGGAGGCCATCAGGACCAGTTCGAAGCGGTTTTCGACGACCGACAGGCAGTCTTCAACGGTGATGCGGGCCATACAATCTCCAAGGCGCACGGCACGCTGGCCGGGTCGCAAATGTGTTGGGGTGCAGCGGAGCTGGGCATTGTACGCCGCCGGGGAGCCCCGGCCAAGCGCCGGACAGGCGGCCGCTCAGTCAGGAAGGAGGAGCGCCCCCAGGAGCGCGGCATGGCGCTGCGACTGCACGACCCGCCGCTGCCGGCTGGCGAGAAAAATCGATTGCATCTCGCCCACGGCGGTCTGGAAATCGTCATTGATCACGAGGTAATCGAACTCGTCGAAGTGGCTCATCTCCTCGCGCGCGGCCGCCAGCCTGCGGGCGATGACGTCCTCGCTGTCCTGGCCGCGGCTGCGCATCCGCGATTCCAGCGCCTGACGCGACGGCGGCAGGATGAACACGCTGAGCGCCTCGGGCATGCGCTTGCGCACCTGGCGCGCCCCCTGCCAGTCGATCTCCAGCAAAACATCCAGCCCCGCCGCCAGTTGCGGCTCGACCGATTGCCGCGCCGTGCCCTTGAAATCGCCATGCACCAGCGCGTGCTCGAAAAACTCGCCGGCATCGATCATCTGCTGGAACTGCGCCGCGCCGACAAAATTGTAGTGCTGCGCATGACGCTCGCCTGGGCGTGGCGCCCTGGAGGTATAGGAAATCGAAAGGGCAATCCCGGGGGTTTGGGCCAGCACCGCGTTGACGATGCTCGACTTGCCAGCCCCCGATGGCGCCGCGACGATGAACAGGGTGCCGCGCATACCTCTACTCCAGGTTCTGCACTTGTTCGCGCAGCTGCTCGATCAGCACTTTCAGCTCGACGGCTGCCTGGCTGGTGCGCGCGTCGACGGATTTGGAACCCAGGGTATTGGCCTCGCGATTGAATTCCTGCATCAGGAAATCCAGGCGGCGGCCGACAGCCTCAGGCAGGTTGAACACGCGTCGCGCTTCAGCGACGTGGCTGGCAAGGCGATCGAGTTCTTCGTCGACATCCATTTTCTGCAAGTTCAGCACGACTTCCTGCTCGAGTCGCCCCGGATCAAGTGGCAGTTTCAGATCCGACAAGCGTGCGTCGAGCTTGGCCCGCAACGCGGCCCGGATCTCCGGCAACCAGCCCTTCACCTGTGCGGCGATGCGCTCGATGCCATCCAGGCGCTCGTGCATGACCACCGCCAAGCTGGCGCCTTCGCGCTCACGTGCGGCCGTGAATTCGTCGAGCGTCTGCTCCAGCAACGCGAGCGCGTCCGCATGCAGCCCGGCGGTATCGCTGACTTCGTCCTGCACGACGCCTGGGTAGCGCAGCAATTCGGTGAACTGGATCTGCATGTCCGGGAAACTCGGATGCATCCGCCGCGCCAGCAACGCCAATTGCTCCAGCAATGGCTCGTTGACCGCGAGCACGGGCCGCGCCGCAGCGCCGGTGCGCAGCCGGAAACCCAGGTCGACCTTGCCGCGTGACACGCGCTTGGCCACCCGATCACGAAGCTGGCCTTCAATGGCGCGCAGTTCTTCCGGCGCGCGCACCGACAACTCCAGGAAGCGGTGGTTGACGGCGCGCAGCTCACAGGTCAGCTGTCCGCCGGTGGCGGCGCGTTCGCAAGCGGCAAAGGCGGTCATGCTGCGGATCATGGGTGCGTGCTCGTGCGCGACGGCTGGGGGGGTACGCGAATGGTAATCTAGCCGACCAGAATTTGCCGGAAGCCGCCATGAATCCCGTCACCCGTCCCAGCGGTCGCGCTTTCGACCAGTTGCGCGCCGTGCGCATCGAGCGACAATTCACCAAGCATGCCGAGGGCTCGGTGCTGATCAGTTTCGGCGACACCCGCGTGCTGTGCACCGCAAGCGTGGAAAACCGCGTGCCGGGTTTTTTGCGCGGCAAGGGCGAGGGCTGGGTGACGGCTGAATACGGCATGTTGCCGCGCTCCACCAACGAGCGCATGAATCGCGAGGCAGCCAGCGGCAAGCAGGGTGGGCGCACGCTGGAGATACAGCGCTTGATCGGCCGGTCCCTGCGTGCCTGCGTCGACCGGCGCGCGTTGGGTGAGCGCACCATCACGCTGGACTGCGACGTGTTGCAGGCTGATGGCGGCACGCGCACCGCGGCGATCACTGGCGCCTATGTCGCGCTGTGCGACGCCATCGCTTTGCTCAAGCGCCGCGGCGACCTCACGCGCGAGCCGGTACTGGGCGCGATCGCTGCCATTTCAGTCGGCATCTACCAGGGCACGCCGGCGCTGGACCTGGACTACGCCGAGGACTCCAACTGCGACACCGACATGAATGTGGTGATGAACGATGGCGGCGGCTTCATCGAACTGCAGGGCACGGCCGAAGGCCATGCGTTCCGGCAGGAAGAACTTGCCGCAATGCTGGCGCTGGCGCAGAAGGGCATCAACGAGCTGGTGCAGTTGCAGCGCGACGCGCTGGCTGGCTGATTGCAGGCGATGCAAAAGCTCGTGCTGGCAAGTTCCAATCTCGGCAAACTTGCCGAGATCGAACCGATGCTTGCTGGTTGCGGCTTCCAGGTGCTGACGCAGAGTTCGCTGGGCGTCGAGGACGCCATCGAGGATGGACTGACATTCCTCGAGAATGCGCTGATCAAGGCGCGCCATGCCTGCATGGTCACAGGCTTGCCCGCGCTGGCCGACGACTCCGGCCTGATCGTGGATGCGCTGGACGGCGCGCCTGGCCTCGCCAGCGCCAGGTACTGCGGTGTGCATGGAGACAGCTCGGCCAACATCGCGCGCCTGCTGCGGGAACTGCACGGCGTGCCGGAGCAAAAACGCAGCGCGCGGTTTTATTCCCTTATCGTGCTGCTGCGCGATGCCTGCGATCCGCAACCGCTGATCGCGCAAGGCGTGTGGGAGGGCCGAATCCTGGATTCTCCGCGCGGCGATTCAGGGTTCGGCTACGACCCGGTGTTCTTCGACAGCGCGCTGGGCAGGGGCGCCGCCGAACTCGAGGCGGCGGTGAAGAATCAGGTCAGTCATCGCGGCCAGGCCTTGCGGCAGCTGCGCAGCCAGCTGTTGGCGCGCGGGCAAATGCAGCCGGATCCATGCTGACCCCACCACCTCTGGCGCTGTACATCCATATCCCCTGGTGCGTGCGCAAATGCCCGTACTGCGACTTCAACTCGCACCAGCGCGGGCCGGAATTGCCGGTCGATGAATACGTTGGCGCGCTCATCGCCGACCTGGAGCAAGACTTGCCACAGGTCTGGGGCCGCAGCGTACATAGTGTTTTCTTCGGCGGTGGCACGCCTAGTCTGTTCCCGCCCGAAGCCATCGGCGCGATCCTGGATGCCGCTTCGGCGCGTCTGCGCTTCGCCCCGCACGCAGAGGTCACTCTGGAGTGCAATCCCGGCACCGCCGAGCACGGCCGTTTCGAAGGCTACGCGCAAGCGGGCGTCAACCGCTTGTCGTTTGGCGTGCAGAGTTTCGATGACGGCTGCCTGCAACGCCTGGGCCGCATCCACGACGGCGCCGAGGCGCTTGCTGCGGTACGCATGGCGCGAGCAGCGGGCTTTGACAACGTCAACCTCGACCTGATGTATGCGCTGCCGGGGCAATCGCTGGCAATGGCGCTGTCCGACGTGCGGCAGGCCGTGGCGCTGGAACCTGCGCACCTGTCGCATTACCAGCTGACGCTTGAGCCGAACACCGTCTTCGCCGCGCAGCCGCCGCAGGGCATTCCGCTGGAGGACGATGCCTGGGACATGCAGGAAGCGTGCATCGATGCCATGGCCGCTGCCGGTTACCAGCAATATGAAGTCTCGGCGTATGCGCTCGACGGCAGGCAGTGCGCTCACAACCTCAACTACTGGCGCTTCGGCGATTACCTCGGCATTGGCGCTGGCGCGCACGGCAAGGTGTCTTCCGGCGCCAGCGATGCAATCACCCGCCGCTGGAAAGTCAAAAATCCGCGCGACTACCTGCGCCACGCGGCTGGCCCGCAGCGCATTGGCGGTGAAGAAGACATCGGGGCCAGCCAGCGCCCGTTCGAATACATGCTCAACGCATTGCGCCTGGTCGAAGGTTTCAGGCTCGGCGATTTCGAAATGCGCACGGGCCTGGGCCGCGATTGCATTGCCGCACGCCTGGGAAAAGCGCAGGCGATGGGCTGGCTGGTCGTCACCGGCGACCAAGTGCTGCCGACCGAGCTTGGGCGTCGATTCACCAACGACGTGATATCCCTGTTCCTCGACACCTGACTGGCGTTGCGGACCATGCTTGATTCCATAAGCCTGCGTTGCCCATTCTGCGGTGAACGCTTCGAAGCGCTCGTCGACGCCTCCGATGCCGGCGCCGACTACATTGAAGACTGCCCGGTCTGCTGCCGGCCGATCAGCATGCACCTGCGCAGCGGCGCCGATGGCGAAATCACCGGCCTCGATGCCGACCGCGACGAATGAGGCGCTGACAAAAGCACGGGCCTTGGCCTACAATCGCCCCGCTTAGAGGTGCTCGGGAAGCCGGTGAGAGTCCGGCGCTGCCACCGCAACGGTAAGCCAGCAAAAACTTCCAACACGCCACTGGGTTCGCCTGGGAAGGCGGAGGTCCGATGCGCTGCGACGCGCATCACTGGCGAGTCCGGAGACCGGCCTCTGGCATTGCTGTACGCCGCCCTGTGCTGCGTGCGGCAGACACGCACGTTGCGGAGGGCGACGCGGCATGACCGTCGCTTCGCCGCGTCCGCGTTCTGCCCGAGTCTCCCTGTGCTGCGCGCATCCTTCCACGCGGGTGAGCGTCACCGGAGAACTCATGAGAATTACATTCAACAATGCCCTGGGCAAAAGCTGCCTGGCGCTTGCCATCAGCTTGTCACTGCACGCGGCGGCACGGGCGGACACAACCAAGCCCCTCGCCACCGTGGTGGTCACGGCGAACCGGCAACCCCTCGACATCGGGCAGACGCTGGCCTCGGTCACCGTCATCGATCGCGAACAGATAGAAACCAGCCAGGCGCCGGACCTCATCGACCTGTTGTCGCGCCAGGCGGGCATCGACGTCGCGCGCACCGGCGGCCCCGGGCAGTCCAGCACCGTGTTCATGCGCGGCACCAATTCCAACCACACGCTGGTGCTGGTGGATGGCATTCGCGTCAACCCCAGCACGCAAGGCAGCGTCGACTTCGCACACCTGCCGCTTGCGCAAATCGAACGCATAGAAATCGTGCGCGGACCGCGCGCGGCCTTCTGGGGCTCGGACGCCATCGGTGGCGTGATCCAGATCTTCACCCGCGATCCGTCGCGGGCGTTCTTTGAAGCCAGGGCCGGGAGTTATGGCCTCGCCGGCGCGAGCGCGGGTATCGGGGTCCAGGGCGCGGACTCCAGCCTGGGTATTGCCGCTGGTCGCGAGGACTTCATCGGTTTTTCTGCTACCAACGCTGCCGCCTTTGGACACGACGACGACCGCGACGGCTATCGCAACTCCAACCTGAGCCTTCGCGGCAACACCATGCTGGGCTCGCAGCGGCTGTCGGCGAGCGGACTGCTCACCGCTGCCGACGTGCAGTTCGACCAGGGCCGGACCGCGGCAATGAATCGAGTGTTTGGCCTGCACATCGAAGGGCCTGTACTCGGCAACTGGACACACGCGCTGGCGCTCGGTCACAGCAGCGAGGACCTTGACACGCCAGCTTTCGCCTCCCGCTTCGGCAGCGCGCGTGACTCGATCGACTGGATCAATACGCTCGACTTCAAGGACGCAGGCACGCTCAGCCTTGGACTCAACGCCAGTCGCGAGACTGGCTATTCGGTCGATGACTCGGGCATGGATGTCAGCGGTTTTCACCGGGCTCGGCGCAACGCAGGGGCCTTCGTTTCCTGGCGCGGCCAACTTCAGGCAACGACGCTGGAAGCCTCATTGCGTCGCGACCACAACAGCCAGTTCAACGGCGCCACTACCGCCAACTTCGCCTGGGGCTTTCAGGCCAACGACCGTTTGCGGCTGCGCGCCAGCTGGGGCCAGGGCTTTCGGGCGCCCAACTTCAACGAACTGTACTACCCGGGATTTTTTGGCCTGTTCCAAGGCAATCCGGGGTTGCAACCGGAGCAATCGCAGAGCGTTGAAGCGGGAGTCGACTGGCAGGCGAGCCCATCGCAACGCTTCGGCCTGTCGGCGTACCGCACCAGCATCCACGGGCTGATCGCATTTGACGGGCAGGACTTCCAGGCGATCAATATCAACCGCGCACAAATCCATGGCGTCGAAGCCGACTACCACTACCAGCACGGCCGCTTCAGCATGGAGGGCAACGCCACCTTGCAACGCGCCCGCGATGTCGAGACCGGTTTTGCCTTGCTGCGCAGGCCCGGGCGAAAGGCAGTTGTATCGGTCACCCAAGGCTTCAGCAACGCCGCCACCGTGGGCGCGGATCTTGCTGCGTTTTCAAGCAGAAAGGATTTCGGTGGCACGGCCCT
>JAYSXN010000345.1:0-3354 GCA_043717405.1 Gammaproteobacteria bacterium | reverse complement strand
TGTCGATTGCCGAGAGTGCGGCGATTTCGTACAGGGCGCGCTGCAGTTCCTCGCCACGCCGGCGCTCGACCAGTTCGGCTTCGAGCTCGGCAATGCGTTCGGTCAATCGCGCCGGTGTTTCAGCTGGTCGGTTGTCCGCGGCTCGCGCGCAATCCCGTAACGCGTCATCCATCCGCTGCGCGACCATAGTCGCCCTCCTGTCCAACAATCCCGGCGCTACCGTCGGATTCCATCCGATTGCGGCCGCCCGCCTTCGCCCGATATAGCGCGCTGTCTGCACGCGCCAGCAGGCTGGCCACGCTGTCGCCGGGTCGGCACGCGGCCACGCCAAAACTCGCGGTCAGGCGGCCGACTTTCGGAAAACCATGCCCGGCAATTTCATTGCGCAGTTTTTCGGCCATGCCGCGGCAGCCTTCCGGTGAGGAATGCCGGCAGATGATGACGAACTCCTCGCCGCCGAAGCGCGCCAGGGCGTCGGCGTCGCGGCTGTGTTGCCGAAGGATCTGGGCCAGGTCCGCCAACACCGCGTCGCCAGTGGCGTGACCGAAGTTGTCGTTGACCAGCTTGAAGTGGTCGATGTCCATCATGATCACGGAAAAATCGAAGGCGTGCCGGCGGCTGCGCTTGACTTCCTCGTCGAGCAGTTCGTCGAGCTTGCGCCGGTTGTACAAGCCGGTCAGGCGGTCGGTGACTGACAATACTTCGAGTTCGCGGTTCTTGTCCTGCAGCTCGCGCGTGCGCGCCTGCACCAGTGTTTCCAGCTCATTGTTCATGCGCTTGAGCTCGGCGTTTTGCCGGATCAGGTCACATTCCTGCAGGTAGGCGCGGATTGCCGCGCGCACGGTCAGGACAATGTCTTCGTTGAGGAAAGGTTTTTCAAGGAAGCGATACAGGTTGGCATCATTGATCGCCCGCTTGACGCCGCTCAGGTCGCTTTGGCCGGTCAGCAGGATCTTGATCGTGTTGGGGCTCAGCTCGTGCAGGCGAACGAGCAATTCGTCGCCGCGCAGCCCGGGCATCATGAAATCGGAAATGACCACGCTCAGCTCGCGGCCCTGGCTGCGCAGCTCGGCCTCGATCTCCAGCGCCTCGGCGCCGCTTTCAGCAAAGTCAACCTCGAGCTCGGCGCCGAAACTGGCGGCCAGAACGCTGCGCAATGCGCTCAGCACCGTGGAGTCGTCGTCCACGCAAAGAATGATGCTGCCCTGTTTCACAACTACCGCCGGCCCCGGATGATGCATATGCACACAGTAGAGCAGAAACCCAAGGTCCGGAACGTGTGGTGGCGCACTGGCTGGACATGGCTCAGCGCTCCACGCGGCAATTACCGCCGTGGGGCGAACCAGCGACGATGACCGTTGCGGTTAGTCGAGCAAATCTTTCGGGATGTTGCCGCCATTCTGGGCAATGCGCGCAAGCACCTGCTTGTGCAACCAGGTGTTCATCTTCGCGGAGTCTTCCATCAGCCCGGACGGACACCCAAGCTCAACAGCGAGCGACTTGCGCTCGGCCAGCCCGCTGTCGATATCGAGCAGCTTGAGCAGGTCGACGATGGAGGTGCGCCAATTCAGTTTCTGCGGATTGGCGGCCGCGCGCTTTTCAAGCTCGGCGACCACGTCGACTTCGGAAATGGCCACTGGCTTCGCGGCTGCGGGTGGCTGCATTGGCGGCGCGGTCGCGGTTCCGGTAATCCCTGGCTTCGGGGTCGAGACCTGTGCAGGCGCGGTGGCGCCTGGGGTCGCGGCGGTCGTCGCGCCGGCAGCGTGATGAATGCCGAGTTTTTCCAGGATGCGTGTAAACAGGCCCATGGTCAGTCCTTTGCGTGGGAGTGCCGCGTGGCGCGGCGGAAGTCATCGCCAAGCATGTTCAGCAGCGACGGTATCGACGCTGAACGCGTTGCCGGCGCCGTGCTGAATCGCAGCCCGTCGGGCGCCATGGCAGCGCGGCAGCTCCGGCGTGACTGAGCTAGCATCGCCGACAACACCGGTCGCCTCGAGGATCCGCCATGCCCAGCCTGCGCACGCTAGCCCTAGTCAACATCGCTGCCTTGCCGATCCTGCTGTCCGCCTGCCAGCCGCCGCGAGCTGGACGCGTCGACGAAGCGCCGCCGGTGGCCGTGGTCACGCCGGTGCTGCCACAGGCGCCGGCCGAGCCGCCTGCAGCGGACACCTGCGGCGCCGCCGCTTTTGCCGGTTTCATCGGGCAGGACAGGAAAACCCTACCGCCGATGCCGGCCGGCAAGGTAGTACGCGAGCTGTGCACCACCTGCATGCGCACGATGGACTTCAACGCCGCGCGCATGGACGTCATCTACGACCAGCATACCGGCGTGATCCGTACCATCAATTGCGGGTGACGACTCGCACTGGCGCGTTCACGCCGGTGCCAGGAAGCATCGCGCCGTTGCTCGCAAACCGTTCACGCACCGACATAGATCATAGACCCCCGCAAACCAGGAAGGTACGCCATGCACGACGCCCGCGAACTCGAAGAAAGATTGTGGAAGGCCTTGAAGTCCGACCGCACGGTGATGCTTGGCCTTGACGGCGTGGAGGACGGGCATAGCCGGCCGATGACTGCGCAAGTGGAAGGTGAGCGCGGACCCTTGTGGTTTTTTGGCGCGAGCGACAGTGCGCTGGCGAAGAACGTGGGCGACGGCCGCCGCGCGATGGCTGCCTTCAGCTCCAAGGATCATGAACTATTCGCAAGCATCGCCGGCACGCTGCGCCGCGACGATGACCGTGCGGTGATCGACCGGCTCTGGAATCCCTTCGTCGCCGCATGGTACGAGGGCAAGGACGATCCCAAGCTCGCGCTGTTCCGCCTGGATGCAGAAGAAGGTGAAGTCTGGGTCAATGCCTCCAGCGTATTCGCCGGTGTGAAGATGTTGCTGGGCATCGACCCTAAAAAGGACTACCAGGACAATACCGCGCGGGTCGACCTGCGCTGAGGAGCCGTTCATCGAGTGGGCGCCCGCATCGCATACAGTTGTCGCATCATCGCTACCGGATGCAATGCATGCACAAGATCAGAGGCGTGGCTGGCGCTGCGCGCGCTCGGGACGAGCGTGCCGGCAACGAACAACAGGAATGGCCGGCAGGCGATCCCTCAGGCAATCACCGGCCAATCGCGGCGGAACAACTGGCCGACTTGCTGCAGCACCTGGACGCGGCGTTGCTGGTGGCTTGCGACCATTCGCTGCGCTTTACCGCGGTGTTCCTCGGTGAGCGCGAGCTGGGCAGTTCCGCGTTGGTGCCATGGCTGATTGAGCAAGGCGCCAACTGCGATTGCGAGGCTTTCGCAATTATTGCCGAACGCTGGAGCCCGCCGGCGGTGCCGATAGGAAAGATCCGG
>JAYSXN010000344.1:0-3360 GCA_043717405.1 Gammaproteobacteria bacterium | reverse complement strand
TCACGCGGCCGCCGAGCTCCGTGCCCGCTTCAGCAACGCTGACCTCGTAGCCGCGCTGCCCCAACGCACGCGCCGCTTCCAGTCCGGCCGGGCCGGCACCGACCACCAGCACGCGACTGGACGATTTTGCCGGCGCGATTTTTTCCGGATGCCAGCCCTTGCGCCATTCCTCGCCCATGGTCGGGTTCTGCGTACAGCGGATCGGGGTGATGGTCCAGTCGCCGGTCACGCAGATGTTGCAGCCGATGCATTCGCGGATGTCATCGCTGCGCCCCTGCTCGATCTTCAGTGGCAGGAATGGATCGGCGATCGACGGCCGCGCCGCGCCAATCATGTCCAGCACGCCGCGCCGTATTTGCGAAACCATGGTGTCCGGGGAAGTGAAGCGGCCGACGCCAACCACGGGCTTGCTGGTGACCTTCTTGACGAAGTCGATGAACGGCTCCTGCGCGCCTTCGCCAGCAAAACGCGAGGGCACCGAATCGTTGTACCAGGCCGCCACGTTGACATCCCACAGGTCCGGCAGGTCGGCCAGCATGTGCACGATTTCCTTCGCCTCCGTCAGCGTCACGCCGCCGTCGCCGAGCAACTCCTCGGTGGCGAAGCGCACCGCCACCGCGCAGCTGTCGCCGACCGCATCCTTGGTATCCTCGATCACTTCGCGGAACAGGCGCACGCGGTTTTCCAGCGAGCCGCCGTACTCGTCGCTGCGCTGGTTGCGCCGGCGCTGCAGGAAATGCATCGGCAGGCTGAGGTCGTGCGCGGCGTACACATAGATGATGTCGAAGCCGGCGCGGCGCGCACGCAGCGCTGCCTGCCGATGCCAGCGCCGGTATTCGGCAATGTCGTGCCGGGTCATTGCGCGCGCCTGGTTGGGATAGCCGTACTTGCTTGGCTGGTGCGATGGCGCGATCAATACCTCACGCGAGTACAGGTTCGACGCGGTGGGGCCGTTGTGGGTGAGCTCCACCGCCGCCAGCGCGCCATGCGCATGCACCTTGTCGCACATCAAGGCGAGCGCGGGGATGTCATGGTCGTCCCACAAGCGCGCTTCCACGTACGGCGACACATCGCCGCTCGGATGGATCTCGCATTCCTCGGTGGACACCACCGCCCAGCCGCCCTCGGCCTTCATCTCGCGCATGGCCGCGTGCGCCTGCGGCATCGCGTGGCCCATGCCGTTGCAATGCGGCACCTGGAAGAAGCGGTTCTTCGCCGTGACCGGGCCGATGCGCACGGGCTCGAAAAGAATGTCGTAGCGTGGGTCACGCGCCATGCCGGCTCCATCGCGCCCGGGCGGGCGCAGCCCGGCAGCAGCGCCGCCGGTGCGCAAAGCATAAGTGCCGCCGCGGTGGCGCGATAGCGTGGCGCCAGTGCCAACGGTCCGATCACAGGCGCATGTCGTGTTTTACCATGACGTCCTCGAGCACCGTCAGCAGCTTCGGCCAGGTCCCTCGGGTAGAAATCCCCCTAGCGCAGGCAGTTGGACCGTGTATCGTTTTGAGACTCCCGACGTCGCGGACGCAGCACACCGATGCGCTTGATCCCCACTGTCCTTGCCGTCCTGCTGCTGTTGCTGCCCGCATCCACGCGGGCTTTACAGGCGGACAAGGCCTTCCATCACGACGTCAGCAATCACTGGTCCATCCAGCAGGGCCTGCCGCAGATCAGCGCGCTGGCCATCACCCAGGACCGGCAGGGTTATATCTGGGTCGGCACGCAAGCCGGGCTTGGCCGCTTCGATGGCGTGCACTTCACCAGCTTCACCCCCGACTCCGAGCCGCAGTTGCCTGGCAACTGGATTCGCGCGCTGTACACGGCGCGCGACGGACGCATCTGGATCGGCACCTACAAAGGCGTCGCTGTCTATGACGGCCAGACCTTCGTATCGGTGCCCGCAGCGGACGCGAAAGCTTGGCCGACGCTGGATGTGTCGGCCTTCGCCGAGGACGCGCAAGGCCATGTCTGGGTGGCTACGGCACTGGGTTTGTTCACGGTCGGCAACGGGCGTTTGCAGGCGGTTGCCGGCTCGCCGGTGCCGGCGCAGTCACTGCTCTTGCGCAGCGACGGCTTGTGGGTGGGCGGTCGAGGCAGCGTGTTTCGCCTGCAAGGCACCCGTTGGGAGGCGATGGCGCTGCCAGCAGACACCGCGACGGCCAGCGTCAACCGCCTGCTCTACACGCAGGGGCATCTCTGGGCGGCGACGGCGCACGGTCTGTTCCAGCGTGTAGGCGACAGCTGGCAGCGCTACCTGCAAGCCCCCGACTTGGCACAAAATCCCGTCGACCTCCTGTTTGCCGACAGCGACGGCAACCTTTGGGCCGGTGGCGATGCCGGGCTAGCCCGCATACGCGACGGCAAGCTGCGCGAGTACATCGACGAAACCGACCCGGGCGGAATCAAGGGGCTGCGTACCGCCTTCGAGGACCGCGAACGCAACCTGTGGTTCGGCAGCCAGTGGGAGGGTTTGATTCGCGCGCACGACAGCTGGATCACGCGCCTGAGCACAGCCGAGGGCCTCGACGATGCGCTGGTCTGGTCGGTAGCTGCCGATCCGGATGGACGGCGCACCTGGGTCGGCACGAATGACGGCGTCAGCGTTTTCGAAAATGGCCGCTTCCGCCACGTCGTGCGCGGTGATGCACTCCCGCATCCGCACGGATACAACCTCCTGGCCGAGGCGAAGCGTCTGTGGATCGGCACGCGCCGTGGCGTGGCCGTGCTCGAGCACGACGGTGCTGGCGACGGCAGCCTGCAACAACCGTCAGTGCTGGCGCCCATGGCCGCCGCGCAGATCAATGGCATCGTGCGCACGGCCGATGGCGACCTGTGGTTCACCACCAGCGAAGGTCTGTTCCGCCTGCGCGGGCAGTCGCTGCGCCGCTATGGCCTGGCCGAAGGCCTGGAGCCGCGCACGCGTTTCTTCCTGCGCACGCGCAGCGGCCGCATTTTCATCGGCACGCAGAATGGCCTGTTCGCAATGGCCGGGGACCGCTTCGTGGCAGTTGGCGTAAACAAGGGTTTGCCAAAGGACATCGATGTAGTGTCGATCGTGGAGTTGCACGACGGTCGACTCGTCCTGGCAAGTTTTGCCGAGCGCGGTTACGTCCAGGACCACGGACACTGGATCACCTTCGGCGAAGCGGAAGGTTTTCCGGCCAACGCGGCGTTCTACATGGATGAGTTCAACGGCGACCTGTGGGCCGCCGGCATTCGCGGCATCAACCGCGTGCCGGTCGCCGACCTCGACGCGCTGGCTGCTGGTCGCATCAGGCGGGTTCGCGGCGAGATGCTGCTCAACGAACGCGGCGACCCGATGCGCGGCGAGCAGGGCTACTGCTGCAACGGCGCCGGCAACTC
>JAYSXN010000343.1:0-3368 GCA_043717405.1 Gammaproteobacteria bacterium | reverse complement strand
AGCCGCGCACCGCCGCTGCATCGAAAGGCCAGTCAAGCTCAGCGCCGGAGTCCTCGCGGCGCAACACCGGCACTCGCGCACCGTAGGCCACCTCCAGCGCGACGTCGCCGTCGATCCAGATCGGATCAAACGCCGCAATACCGGCCGCCGACAGGACTGCGTAGGCCTCGTCGCAAAGCGGGCAATCATCGCGTTGGAACAAAGTAAGTGTCATTGCTGTCCTTCCTGCCTGGCGCATCAGCGCACATGGCGCGAACGGTGTCGCATCGCACGACCGCCCAGCGGCCTGCAAGGATAGAATAGGCGCCTGTCGCGCTCAACGTCCCCGCGCCACATTCCCTGGAATCCAATGGCTGTCAGTGTGTTCGACCTGTTCAAGATCGGCATCGGCCCGTCGTCATCGCATACGGTGGGGCCGATGCGCGCGGCGGCGCGGTTCGCAGGCAAGTGGCTGGACGAAGCGGGCACGTTGGCGCAATGCGTGCGTGTGCGCGTGGAATTGTTCGGCTCCCTGGCGCTGACCGGCCGCGGCCACGGTACCGACAAGGCGGTACTGATGGGCCTGGAAGGCCAGTGGCCCAACAGCATCGATCCGGACCTGATACCGCCGGCGCTTGCCCGCATTCGTGCCGAAAAACGCCTGCTGCTGCTAGGCCGCCACGCCATCGCCTTCGACGAAAAGACCGACCTGGTGTTCAACAAGCGGCAAAAACTGCCGTTCCACAGCAACGGCATGCGCTTCAGCGGCTTTGCCGCGGATGGTCGTGAACTGGCCACGCGCGAGTACTACTCGGTTGGCGGCGGTTTCGTGGTCAACCAGGACGAAGCGGCTGAAGACCGCATTGTCGCCGACACAACCGCACTGCCTTATTCCTTCCACAGCGGCGATGAATTGCTGCAGTTGTGCCAGGCCAACCAGCTGACGATTGCCGAACTGATGCTGGCCAACGAATGTGTATGGCGCAGCTCTGATGAGGTCCGCGATGGCCTGCTGGAAATCTGGCGGGCGATGCAGGACTGCGTTGCACGCGGCATTCGCCACGGCGGCGTGCTGCCGGGCGGTCTGAAAGTCGTGCGTCGCGCGCCGACGCTGTACCAGGATTTGTCGGCGCGGCCCGAGCAGGCGATGAAGGACCCGCTGACGGTCCTCGACTGGGTGAACCTGTACGCGCTTGCCGTCAATGAGGAAAACGCCGCCGGCGGCCGCGTCGTCACCGCGCCAACCAATGGCGCGGCGGGCATCATTCCGGCCGTACTGCATTACTTCGACCGCTTCTGCCCCGGCGCCAGCGAAAAAGGCGTGATGGACTTCCTGCTCACCGCCGGGGCCATCGGCATCCTGTACAAGGAAAACGCTTCCATTTCCGGCGCCGAGGTCGGCTGCCAGGGCGAAGTCGGCGTGGCCTGCTCCATGGCCGCCGGCGGGCTTACCGCCGCGCTCGGCGGCAGCCTGGGCCAGGTCGAGAACGCCGCGGAAATCGGCATGGAACACAACCTCGGGCTGACCTGCGATCCGATCGGCGGCCTGGTGCAGATCCCGTGCATCGAGCGCAACGCGATGGGCGCGGTGAAGGCCATCAATGCCTCGCGGATGGCGTTGCGCGGCGACGGCAAGCACCGGGTTTCATTGGACAAGGTCATCAAGACGATGCGCGACACCGGCCGCGACATGCAGGAAAAGTACAAGGAAACCTCGCGCGGCGGCCTGGCGGTCAACGTCATCGAATGCTGAGCCGGGCCGGTTGAGGCAACTACCCACTGCCCAGCGCTTGCGCATTGGCGGCGGCGGCGGCATAAAGGTCACAGGAACGAGGACGCACGCATGTTGCGGTTCATCCTGTTGGTGGCCTTTTATCTGCTCGGCATCTGGTATGCCGAAGCATTTATTGGCAGTCGCGCCGAAGTCACCCTGTTCTGGCCGTCGGCCGGCATCGCGCTGGCCGCGGTGCTGCGCTATGGCTGGCGCTGTGCCTTCTTCATCCCGGTCGCGGTGGTCATCGCGCACCTGACCTTCGTGCCGGTGCCGGTGTCATTCATTCCGTTCTCGGCCGCCAGCAATTTCCTGGGCGCGCTGGCTGGCGCCTACGTGGTGCACGCCACCGGAATCCCGCCGCGCATCAGCTTGTCCAGCGGCTTCGGGATGTTGCGCGGCGGCGTGGTGATGGTGATCATCTCCGGGGCCATCGGGACCGTCGGACTTATTTTTTCCGGCATGGTCCCGGCCGTCGACGGCTGGTCGGCGCTGCTCAAGTGGAGCCTGGGCGACTTGCTCGGCATCATCGGCACCGCGCCTTCCGTGCTGCTGCTTGCAGCCACCGCGTCCAACAGCCCGGATGCGCCGCGGCCCAGCGATTATTCCTCGCTCAATGAAAAAGCCGTATGGGTCGCGCTGCTCGCCTTGTCGTACGGCTTCGTATACATGGTCGGCTTGAAAAACAGCGTCTATGCGCTGGGCATGGTGGCCTTGCCGCTGTCACTGCTGCTATGGAGCGCGCTGCGCTTCGAACCAATCTGGACGACGCTGGCCACCTGCGTGGCGGTGCTGCTGCTGACCACGCTCACCGGCCTGGGCCTGGCCGGCTTCCATGCACCGGTCGGCACGCTTGATTCGGCACTGTTGCTTGCTTTCATGTGCCTGTTCGCGATCATCCCGCTGGTCCTGGTCGCATCCATCAACGAACAACGCATGGCCACGCGCAAGGTGCTGCGCCGCGCCACTACCGATGCATCCACCAACCTGCCCAACCGCGCCGCCTTCGAGGAAGCAGTGCAAAAGGCGTTACAGGGCCACGGTCCCGGCAATGCCTTGGCGTATCTCGACCTGGATCACTTCACGCTCATCAACGACACCGCCAGCCACGCCGCCGGCGACGCGCTCATCCACGGCATCGCTTCGCTGCTGAAGGCGCGGCTGCGCGACGGCGACCAGGTGTTCCGCATCGGCGGCGATGAGTTTGCGCTGCTGCTCGCCGGTGATGCCGCCACCATGGAACTGCGCCTGCAGCACCTGCAACGCGCGGTGGAAAACTATCGCGTCGGTTGGCAGAACCACGTGTTGAATATCACCGTCAGCATCGGCCTGGTCACCTTCAAAGCCGGCGAGATCGAATACGCGCGGCTGCTGTCCTTGGCCGACGCCGCCTGCTTCACCGCCAAGGAGCTTGGCGGCAACCGCGTCATGCTGGCGAGCCTTGAGCCTGGCGAGATGCATGAGCGCACCCAGGCAATGCGCTGGGCGCTGCGCATCCGCGACGCTATCGACCGCAATCTTTTCGAACTGGATTGCCAGCTGATCACCCCGCTGCACGACCCGCAAGCCACCGCGTCCGGGCAACTGCCCAACCAGATGCCGGTGCGGCCCTATGCCT
>JAYSXN010000342.1:0-3390 GCA_043717405.1 Gammaproteobacteria bacterium | reverse complement strand
ACGGGGCCGGATTTCGGCGAGTTGTCGCGACTATTACTTGCCGACGCGCCCGGTTGCCCGACATGCGCGGGCCGCGTCGGCGTAGCTGCGCAAGCAGCAAGAAGCAGCAGCGCCAGCGCCAGTACGGCGCGACGCATCAGTGCGCGCTGCTCACGCCAGCGGCGATCTGCTGCGCCAGTTGATGCACGGCCATGGCATACATCGGTGAGCGGTTGTAACGGGTGATCACATAGAAGTTCTGGTAGCCGATCCAGTATTCCGTGCCATTGGCGCCTTCCAGCGTCAGTAGCGTTGCCTGCAGATCAGGCGCTCCTGGATTCGCTGGATGGTAGCCACGCGCTGCCAGGTCCGCGAGCGAATATCTGGCTTCAAAATTTTGCGGAACGAATGGCATTGCACCGGCGTCGGCCACGGCCGGGACGAAGGCTGGCTGGCCGCGCTGCCAACCGGACTGCACGAAATAGTTTGCGATCGAGGCCAGCGCATCGGAGGTGGAACCAAGCAGATCACGGCGGCCGTCGCCGTCGCCGTCGCGGCCGAAGTTGCGGTAGCTCGAAGGCATGAACTGGCCCCAGCCCATCGCACCGGCGTAACTGCCCTTGAGCGTGACCAGGTCAAGATGTTCCTCGCGCGCCAGCGCGAACAGGTGGATCAGCTCACCTCGAAAGAACTCCTCGCGGCGCGGATAGAAAAACGCCAGCGTGTACAGCGCATCGAGCACGCGATAGGTGCCCGTAACGCGTCCGTAACTGGTTTCCACGCCCATGATGGCGACAATGACCTCGCCAGGCACGCCGGTCTGCGCCGATATTTTTTCTATCTCGCTGCGATGCTCGGCATAGAACTGGCGACCCTGGTCTATGCGCTTGTCGGTAAGGAAAATGGGCCGGTAATCACGCCACGGCTTGCCTTCGGCCGGCCGCGTGATGGCGTTGATGATGCTCTGCTGGTAGCGCGCCTGCGAAAGCCAGCCGCGGATTTCTTCCGGCGGCATGCCACTGGTGCGGCTCGCCTGCGCGATGAAGGTTTCCTCACGGTCCAGTGCCAGCGCCGGTGTCGAGCCGTCAAGGCTGCTTACTGGCGCCATCACTGGCTGCGGAATCGCGGCCGGGCTAATCGGCGCGGGCGGCGCTGGCGGCGCGGGCATAGGTTTCACCGATGAAGCGCATCCGGCGGCGAGACAACAGGCAAGCAGGACTATGACGCGTTGCAAACTGGGCATGGGCTATGAAAACGATCAGGACATGCCAGCAAATGTATCACGCACAAACTTGACGACAGCGCTGGCGGGGCGCGACGGCGGTGCCTATGCAATCGAGAGAAACATCGCTATTCTGCGGGATGTAAACGGTTACATGAACCGTCCACGCACGAGGTAAAACCAATGAGCGAACCGCCCGCCTTTCCGGATGGCTTCCTGTGGGGCGCCGCCACCGCGGCGCACCAGATCGAAGGCTCGCCGCTGGCGGACGGTGCCGGACCCAGCATCTGGTCCCGCTTTGCCCACACGCCGGGCATGACCCACCGCGGCGATACCGGCGACGTCGCTTGCGACCACTACCGACGCTTCAAATCGGACGTGGCGCTGATGCGCGAACTGGGCTTGCAGGCATACCGGTTCAGCATCAGCTGGTCGCGCGTGTTGCCCGAGGGTCGCGGCCGCGTCAACAGCGCCGGCGTCGACTTTTATTCCCGCCTGGTCGACGAATTGCTCGCCAATGGCATCCAGCCGCTGGTGACTTTGTTCCATTGGGATTTGCCGGCTGCGCTGGACGATCGCGGCGGCTGGCTGAATCCGGACAGCGCCTACTGGTTTGCCGATTACGCGAGCCTGATGTTCCGCACGCTCGACGACCGCGTGCAGCGCTGGGTCACGCACAATGAGCCGTGGGTGGTCACCGACGGCGGCTATCTGCATGGTGCGTTGGCGCCGGGGCATCGCAGCCTGTTCGAAGCGCCCATTGCCTCGCATAACCTGTTGCGCGCGCACGGCGCAGCGGTGCAGGCCTATCGCGCCGAAGGCAAGCACCAGATTGGCCTGGTGGTGAATCTCGAACCCAAATATCCCGCCACCGACAGCGCGGCCGACGCCGCCGCAGTGGCGCGCGCACATGCCTACATGAACCGGCAATACCTCGATCCGGTTTTCATGCGTAGTTATCCGGACGAGTTGCAGGACATCTTCGGCAAGGCCTGGCCGCAATGGCCGGACTCGGATTTCGACCTGATTGTTAGTCCGATCGATTTCCTCGGCGTCAACTACTACACGCGCAGCGTCACCGAGGACTCAGACAGTTATCCCGTGCGCGCCAGTGCCGTGCGACAACCGATGGCGACCTATACCGAAACCGGCTGGGAAGTATTTCCGCAAGGGCTCACGGACACGCTGAACTGGGTTCGGCAACGCTACGGCGACATTCCGCTGTACGTCACCGAAAATGGCGCGGCGTTTTTCGATCCACCGGTCGCCGAAGACAGTCGCGTGCGTGATTCACTGCGCATCGACTACCTGCGCAAGCATATCGGTGCGATCAAGGACGCGATCGATGCCGGCTGTGATATCCGCGGCTACATGGTCTGGTCCTTGCTCGACAATCTGGAGTGGTCACTGGGTTACTCCAAGCGCTTCGGCATCGTGCACGTCAATTATGAAACCCAGCAGCGCACGCCGAAGGACAGCGCGCGCTGGTATAGCCGGGTGATCGCGAGCAACGGGCGATCACTGGCCGATCCGCTGCCGGGTTGAGTCACGGCTCAGCGGCGCGCTGACTCGATGCAGATGTCGGCCGGGAAAACATTCACCCGGAGTTCGCCTTGCGACCAGGCAACCGGTTTCCCGTTGACCCAAGTCTTGCCGGGCTGACCGTCCAGCGGCCACGGCAGCACGACACCACCGGCCAGGTCGTGCAAGCCGGCAATTTCGAGATGGAGTTCAAGCCGGTTTCCGCGATGATGCGCGCTGTAGGCAAGCAGCCCATGCGCGGTGCGCAGCCCGGATACGGCAATGCCGTCGCCTTCGAACCATCCAGAAGGAACCCCAGCGGCAATGACCAGCGACTGGTCCGATTCTCGTTCGAACGCGAACAGGTCAAGCGCAGAACGGGCGTAATCCGACGCCACCCAGGCATGCGGCAAATCGCCAAGGAACTGTGGTTTGCGCGGCGCGTGCAGCACCACTTCCGCCCACTGGTTCCAGGCCACGGGCTGCCTGTCCGCCAGGAAATACTGCAAGGCCTGCCAGGCTCGCTCGCGCCAGCCCAGCCGCACGAAAACGCCGACGTTGCGCAGTTCGTAAGGCGTGTATGCATCCCAGGCGGCGCTGCCGTTGCGCCTGGCCTGCAGCTGCCGCCAGTAGCGATCGAACGTTTCATGCAGCAAGGCAGGCGGAAG
>JAYSXN010000341.1:0-3404 GCA_043717405.1 Gammaproteobacteria bacterium | reverse complement strand
CACACTGTCAAAGATCCTAACCACACCACCAGCCGCGTTTCGCAGACCAATGGGGTCGGGCGTTTCGCCTGACCGAGCCGCACATTATAGGGCAGTTTGCAGGGCCGTCAATAGCCGCTTGAGGTTGCAAATGCCGCTCCCGGCGCTGCTTCGCGATGCACTGCAAAACCAGCCTCGGGGGTCGACAAGCATACAACGCCACATCGTCGCGGCAAAGCGATTTTTACTCGGCAATCAGACGGACGCGTGCAAAGCCGCGCTTGCCCAGCTGCAGAAGATGCTCGGAATCACAGCCCAGCAGCAGCTCGCGGTCTTCGATGACCATGCCATCGATGCGTACTGCTCGCTCAGCAATCTTGCGGTTGGCTTCAGCGCCCGAAGCTGCGAGGCCGGAGGCCCGCAATAGCGCACCCAGCCGTATTCCGCCGCTGGGAACGGCGATATCGCGCACCGGCAGGTCTTCAGGCACCGCGCCGCCACGCACCACCTCGTTCCAATGCCGCACCGCCGCCTCACCGGCACCGGCTCCGTGAAACCTGTCGACCAGCTCACGGGCAAGCTCGACCTTGAAATCACGTGGATTGGCGCCTGCCGCAACTGCCGCCTGCATTGCTGCAATGTCACTGAGTGACTTCTTGAAGGAAAGCAGGGTGAACCAGCGCCACATCAGCGCATCGCACACCGACATCGTCTTGCCGAAGATCGCGTTGGCATCCTCATTAATGCCAATGTAATTGCCCAGCGACTTGCCCATCTTGTTGACGCCATCCAGACCCTCGAGCAGCGGCATGGTCAGCACTATCTGCGGCGCCTGGCCGTAGTGCGCCTGCAAGGTGCGACCCATCAACAGGTTGAACTTCTGGTCGGTGCCGCCCAACTCGACGTCGCTGTTGAGCGCCACCGAGTCATAGCCCTGCACCAGCGGATACAGGAACTCATGGATCGCGATTGGCTGCTGCCCTGAAAACCGCTTCGAAAAATCGTCGCGCTCCAGCATGCGCGCCACGGTGTGCTGGGCCGCGAGCCTGATCATGCCAGCGGCATCCATCCCGTCGAACCACTCCGAGTTGAACCGCACCTCGGTGCGCTCTGGATCCAGGACCTTGTACACCTGCTCGGCATAGGTGACGGCGTTCGCCGCGACGTCTTCACGGGTCAGCGCGCGACGCGTCACGTTCTTGCCGGTGGGGTCGCCAATCATGCCGGTGAAATCGCCAATCAGGAAAATGACCTGGTGCCCGAGGTCCTGGAACTGGCGCATCTTGTTCAGCAGCACCGTGTGGCCCAGGTGCAAGTCGGGGGCCGTGGGATCGAAGCCGGCCTTTATCCGTAACGGCCGTCCCAGCTTGAGGCGAGCGCGCAATTCGTCGAGCTTGAGCACCTCCTCGGCGCCACGGCCGATTGTTTCCAACGCCTGCGCAACTGAATCATTCATGGGCTTGACGGACCGGGTTATGTGAATGAAAAACGCTCGAAACTGCAGCTTATGTGCAGCACAAGTTAACGTGAAGTTAAAGTAAACGTCGGAAAAAACCCAATGGACACAAGGGTTTGACGCATGCATTTAACTCTGGTTATGGTAGCGCGTCCTTATTGGCCGGTCCGGCCCGCGGAGTCAGACTTGACCCAACCCAGCTCTTCCAACGCCTCGCGTAAATGGTCGCATGAACACTGGCTGCTTGCCGGGATGTTCGGCATCGTCGGCACCGCCCTCATCGCGATCGTGCCTGGCTTTGCATACGCCACGCGCGCGCCATCCCATGCCGAGCTCGCCAGCCGCATCTCGATGGCGCTGCCGCTGCCGCAGGCACAGGCTACCGCGATGGTGGCGAGTGGCGGCTGGCAATTCATTCGCGTGCGCAGCGGCGACACGCTGGGCAGTGTCTTCGCGCAGCTCAAGCTGCCAGCGCAACTGGTCAATCGCGTACTGGCCACGTCCGCACAGTCGGCCCTGACGCACCTGCGTGAAGGCCAGGAGCTGGCATTCGAGCTAGACGACAGCGGCGCGCTGAAGACTCTGCGACTCGACCGCGACGCCAACAGCCAGGTCGACCTGCAGGTCAACAATGGTGCCGTCACCGAACACGTGAAACCGCGACAGGTCGAGCACCGCGTCGAAATCGCCGCCGGCGTAATCACCAGTTCACTGTATTCAGACGGCGCGCGCGCCGGACTGACCAGCCGCGCCATCAACCAGCTGGCGGACATTTTCAAATACGACATCGACTTCGTTGAAGACCTGCGTGATGGCGATACCTTCCAGGTCGTCTACGAAGAGTCGTGGCGCGACGGCCAGCGCATCGGCACCGGTGACGTGATTGGCGCCACCTTCACCAATCGCGGCAAGCGCTTTACCGCTTACAGCTATCCGCAGAATGGCAAGCGCGAATATTTCGACGAGACCGGCCGTCCGCTCAAGAAAGTGCTGATGCGCATCCCGATCGAGTTCGCGCGGCTGTCGTCGACCTTCGGCATGCGCAAGCATCCGATCCTTGGCACGATGCGCGCGCACAAGGGCGTTGATTACGCCGCTCGCGCAGGCACGCCGATCATGGCCGCGGGTGATGCGAAAGTTCAGTTCGTCGGATGGAAAAATGGCTACGGCCGCGTCGTCGTGCTCGACCACGGCCAAGGCCGCAGCACCCTGTACGGCCACATGTCTGCCTGGGGCAAGGAAAAAGTGGGCCAGCACGTAGGCCAGGGCAGCACCATCGGTTACGTAGGCATGAGCGGGCTCGCAACTGGCCCGCACCTGCACTACGAGTTCCGCGTCAATGGCAACCAGGTCAACCCGTTGACCGTCACCATGCCCAAGCCGCAGCCGCTGGCCGGGCCTGAGTTGATGCGTTTCCGGATGGCTACGGCCCCGGCCGTGGCCAAGCTGCTGGTGGTTGAAAAGAATACCCGGCTGGCATCGCGCTGACCCAGGTGATCTACTCAGCGGTTGAACAGGCGCCCGCTGTTAACGACAGCGGGCTTTTTATTGGGCTGATGTCCGGTACGAGCGTGGATGGAATCGACGCGGCGATCTGCCGCTTTGGGTCCAGCGCCGAACTAATCCATGGCCGCACCTACTCCATGCCGGCCGAACTGACCGCCGAGGTGTTGGCGCTTTCGCAGGTGCAAAAGGAAACCACGCTCGATGCCATCGGCGAGCTCGACGCGCGCCTGGGCATGGCCTTCGCAGACGCGGTGAAGCAGCTCCTGCGCGAGAGCGGCAATGCAGCCAGTGCCATCCGCGCCATCGGTTCACACGGCCAGACTGTTCGGCATCGGCCGGATGGCCGATTTGCGTTCACCATGCAGTTGGGCGATCCGAATCGGATAGCCGAGGACACCGGCATCACCACCGTTGCCGATTTCCGACGACGCGATGTCGCCGCAGGCGGGCACGGCGCGCCACT
>JAYSXN010000035.1:0-2462 GCA_043717405.1 Gammaproteobacteria bacterium | reverse complement strand
ACGGCAGCGCCTCGCCGAGCCCGAGCGCCGCGCGCTTGGCTGCGCGGGGAATCGGCAGCAACAGCGCCGGATCGTAGGGGCCGCCATACTGGGTGGGCTGGCCAAGGCCGGAGGGAGTGATCGTGTTCATGCGGCCATTCTCGCACGTGCCCCGATACCCGTCAGGGCCGGTGCTCCAGGGCGAGGTATTGCGTGCTGCGCATCTCGATCAGGCGCGAACTGGTGCGCTCGAACTCGCGTTCCACGCGCTGCCCCTGGTACAGCGACAAGGGATCGGCGGCGGCGGTCAGCAGCAGGTTGACGCGCCGGTCATAGAACTCATCGACCAGGTACACGAAGCGCTGCGCCGCATCCTCGCTGTTGCGGTCCATGCGCGGCACGTTGGAGATCAGTACGGTGTGGAAGTGCCGGGCGATTTCAATGTAGTCGGCGGCCGAGCGCGGGCCTTCGCACAGTTGCGCGAATTCGAACCAGGCAACGCCGTCGGCCTGCGCCTTCAGCGCCAGCGGCCGGTCGTTGATGCGCAAGGGCTTGGTTGCGCTGGCGGCATGCGCGGTGAGCCTGCGGAAGTGCTCGGCAAGCGCCTGTTCGCTGGCCGCGCCGAGCGGTGTCAGGTAGGTCGCCGCGCTGATAAGTTGCCGCAGCCGGTAGTCCTTCGCACTGTCTACCTGCAGGACCTCGCAATGATTTTCCAGCAGTGCGATGCACGGCAGGAAACTGGCCCGTTGCAAGCCGTCGCGATACAGCTGCGCCGGGGCGATGTTGGAGGTGGTCAGCAGCGTCACCCCGCGTGATAGCAGTTGTTCCAGCAGCCGGCCCAGGATCATCGCATCGCCGATATCACCGACGAAAAACTCGTCGAGCAGCAGCACGCGTATATCGGTAGCCAGGTCGCGCGCAACCGTGGCCAGCGTGTCGGCGGTATTGGGCAGGCCGCGCACGCGCGCATGCACCTCGCCCATGAAACGATGGAAGTGCCAGCGCTGTCGCGGCAGGTCGCCAAGTTGCTGGTAAAGCAGGTCAGCCAGAAAAGTCTTGCCGCGGCCCACGCGTCCCCATAGGTACAGGCCGCGCACCGCTACCGGCTCGCGGAAGCGCGCGGCCAGTCGCTCGAGCATCGAGGCGTCATGGCCGGCCAGCAATTCGCGATGCACGCGGTCGAGCGCCGGCAGGGCCGCCTGTTGCGCCGCATCGGCCTGCCATTTCCCCGACTGCACGCCGGCGGCATAGGCCAGCGAGGGCGCCGCCGCAGCCCTCATCGTGGATACCGCGTCGCTCAAGCGACGACGAGCGGCGGCAGGTTCTTGCGCACGCCGTTCTTGATGGCGCCGCGCAAGTCCAGCAAGCGCCGATGGAAGAAGTGTCCGGTCTCGGGCATGCGCACGATGGTTGGCGGCGGCACCTGCCGCGCCGCCCAGGCGAAGACGCCGGCGGCATCGACGATCTCGTCGCTGTCACCCTGGATCAACAGCCAGGGGCACGGCGGGGGCAGCACGCCAGCGAAATCACGCATGCCCACGGGCGGGGCGATGCTGATCATCTGTTGCACCGGCAATTGCCTTGCCGCTTGCAGCGCCACCCAGGCGCCGAAGGAAAAACCGGCGAGCCACAGCGCTGAATCGGGCTGCGTCGCCAATGCCCAGCGTGCCACTGCGAGCAGGTCGAGCACTTCGCCACGGCCGTTGTCGAAGCTGCCCTGCGATTGTCCAACACCGCGGAAATTGAAGCGCATCGCGCTGATTCCACATTCCGACAGCGCGCGCGCCGTCATGGTCACCACCTTGTTGTGCATGGTGCCGCCATCGGGCGGGTTGGGATGACAGATCACTGCGACGCCGCGTCGCGCCTGGCCGCTGGCCGGGACTTCGACCACCAGTTCCAGTTGCCCGGCCGGCCCCGGCAGCAGCACGCTGCCGCCGTCGGCGGGGAATTCGGGAGGTGGCAGCGCGACCGGGCTCATGTACCGATCATAACGGCTGGGCGGCCAGGTCGAAGCCGAGCAGGATCGGGTCGTGGTCGGAAGCCCGGTACGGTTCGGCCTGCGCATCGGTACCTGCAGCCAAGTGATAGTCGAAGGCCGGCGCTTCATCACAGTTGTTATGCCACTCGGCCACGCCGCGCAACCGCGACGCAAAACCGGCATCGAGCAGCGCGTGATCGAGACGGCCGGCCTGGCCGTCGAACACGAACGAGTACGGATGCGGCACGCGCAGCAATGCGAACGCGTCCTGCCAACCCGCTGCGTACAACAGGCGAAGCGGATCTTCCATGGCGTTGGCGTTGAGGTCGCCGATGATCAGCGTCAGCGTGCTGCCGGTGCGCGTCGGGTCGCTGGCGAGCCAGTCGCGGACGCGCCGTGCCGATTCAATGCGGGTGGCATTCCAGCAGCCCTGGCCGTCGTGCTGGTCGGCATCGGCACCGATGGCCTGCTGCGGCGGCTGGCCGCAGCCCTTGGACTTGAA
>JAYSXN010000340.1:0-3407 GCA_043717405.1 Gammaproteobacteria bacterium | reverse complement strand
CGAAGCTGCGGGCCGGGCCGCAGTCCCGCAGCGTTGACTGGAAGCGGGTCGAGCATCTGGCCCGCTTTGGCGGCGTTCGCATCGAAGATGAAGTCGTGTGTACCGACGCCGCGCCGGAAAACATCACCCGCGATGCCTTCGACGCAGTGGGCGGCTGAGGTGGACAAGAGTTTTGAACCGCAGGCTTTCGAAGGCCGCTGGTACGCGCATTGGGAAGCGAGCGGTTGCTTCCGGCCGAGCGGCAAGGGCGAGCCATACTGCATCATGCTGCCGCCGCCCAATGTCACCGGCACGCTGCACATGGGCCACGCGTTCCAGCACACGCTGCAGGACGCACTGATCCGCTACCACCGCATGCGCGGCTTCGACACGTTGTGGCAAGTGGGCACCGACCACGCCGGCATCGCGACCGAGATGGTGGTCTCGCGCAACCTGGCGCAGGAAAACCTGACCCGCGACGGCCTGGGCCGCGACGCGTTCATCGATCGCGTCTGGCAGTGGAAGCAGACTTCCGGCGACACCATATCCCGGCAGATGCGCCGGCTCGGTGCCTCGGCTGACTGGAGCCGCGAACGCTTCACCATGGACGAGGGTTTGTCGCAGGCAGTAATCGAGACCTTCGTGCGCCTGTACGAGGATGGCCTCATCTATCGCGGGCAGCGACTGGTCAATTGGGATCCGGTGCTCAAGACCGCCATCTCCGACCTCGAAGTGGTCAGCGAAGAGGAAGACGGCAAGCTGTGGTCGATCCGTTACCCGCTCAGCGATGGCAGCGGATCGCTGGTGGTGGCAACCACGCGTCCGGAAACGATGCTTGGCGACACCGCGTTGATGGTGCACCCCGAGGACGAACGCTACGCGCACCTGATCGGCGAGTCGGTGCGCCTGCCGTTGAGCGAGCGCGACATTCCGATCATCGCCGACGCGTACGTCGACCGTGAATTCGGCACCGGCGTGGTCAAGGTCACCCCTGCGCATGACTTCAACGACTATGCCGTGGGCCAGCGGCATGGCTTGCCGATGATCAACATCCTCACCCCCGATGCCGCCATCAACGACAACGCGCCGGAAAAATACCGGGGCCTGGATCGCTATGCGGCGCGCAAGCTCGTGCTCGCGGACCTCGTTGCCGCAGACCTGCTGGTCGAGGAAAAAGCGCACAAACTGCAAGTGCCGCGCGGCGATCGCACCGGCCAGGTGATCGAGCCGTATCTTACCGACCAGTGGTTCGTGAAGATGGACGACCTGGCAGCGCGCGGCCTGGAACTGGTCGAAAACGGCAGCATCCGTTTCGTGCCGGAAAACTGGGTCAGCACATATCGGCACTGGATGGGCAACATCCAGGACTGGTGCATCAGCCGGCAGCTGTGGTGGGGTCACCGGATTCCCGCCTGGTACGACGACGCCGGCGGCATCCATGTTGGCCGCAGCGAACAGGAAGTACGCGAAAAACGCTCGCTTGACGATACCGTCACGCTGACCCGCGACAGGGACGTGCTCGAAACCTGGTTCAGTTCCTCCCTGTGGTCGCACTCCACGCTCGGCTGGCCAGATCCCGACCATATGCAGCAACTTGGTTTCGAGAAATACCTGCCGACGTCAGTCCTGGTGACCGGCTTCGACATCATCTTCTTCTGGGTCGCCCGGATGATCATGATGACCGACCACTTCACCGGCCAGGTGCCGTTCAAGGATGTCTACATCACCGGCCTGGTCCGCGACAGCCATGGCCAGAAGATGTCCAAGTCGAAGGGCAACATCCTCGACCCGATCGACATCATCGATGGCATCACCATCGAAGCCCTGGTGGCGAAGCGCACCACCGGCCTGATGAGGCCGACCGACGCGCCCAAGATCGAAAAGGCCACGCGCAAGGAATTCCCTGAGGGCATTCCCGCTTTCGGTGCCGACGCGCTGCGCTTCACCTTCGCCTCGCTCGCCACGCACGGGCGAGACATCAAGTTCGACCTCAACCGCGCCGAGGGTTACAAGAATTTCTGCAACAAGCTGTGGAACGCCGCCCGCTTCGTGCTGATGAACTGCGAAGGCTTCACCGTAGGAGCGGCTTCAGCCGCGAAGCCTTTCGCGGCCAAAGCGACCCCCACGCCGAAAACCGACGCCGAACGCTGGATTCTCCACCAGCTTCAGCAGGTGCTGCTCAGCGTGGAAAGGAACTTCGCCGACTATCGCTTCGACCTCGCTTCGCAAGAGCTCTACGAGTTCGTCTGGAACGAATACTGCGACTGGTTCCTGGAACTGGCCAAGCCTGCGCTGCACGGCCCCGATTTGCAGGCTGCCGCGAGCACCCGTCGCACGCTGCTGGTCGTACTCGAGCAGGTGCTGCGGTTGCTGCACCCCCTGATCCCCTTCATCACCGAGGAGATCTGGCAATCGGTGGCGCCGCGGCTTGGCATCGCCGGCAACAGCATCAGCACCCAGCCCTGGCCCGATGCCGACGCCTTGCCCAACGACACCGGCGCGGCCGCCGACGTCGAGTGGCTCAAGGCGGTCGTGGTCGCCGTCCGCCGCGTGCGTGGCGAAAACAACCTGCCGCCGTCGGCGCAGGTGCAGTTGCTGTTCGACGAGGGCACGACCGGCGATTTCGAACGCATGGCGCGCTTCACCGATGCGCTCAAGTTCCTGCTGCGCGCCAGCGAAGTCCGTGCCACCGGCGGCGGCGCCGCGCCCGCCTTCTGCGCGCCCGTCGCCATCGGCAGCCTGGCGATCAGCATTCCGCTCGAAGGCCTTGTGGACAAAGCGCAGGAAGTCACGCGGCTCGACAAGGAGATCAAGCGGCTCGGCGCCGAACTCGACAAGGCGCGTGCAAAATTGTCCAACGCCAACTTCCTCGCCAACGCGCCGGCCGAAGTCGTGGCACAGGAAAAGGAACGGATCGACCGTTTCGGCATCGAGCGCGAGCGCCTCGGCCGGCGCAGGGACGCGCTCTCCGGCTGAGCCGCGACCGCAGTCAATGGACTGCCAGCGGCGGCAGCGGTTAAGCTCGCTGGACGGCAAGTCGTTGGAGGGGAGTCTGATGCAATCCGATAAGGGAAGCGCGCGCGGTCGATTGCGCCGCGCACGCAGGCTATGCTTGTCCGCGCTATGCAGCCTCCTGCTGGCACCACTCGCGCAGGCGCAGGTATCCGCCTTGGGCCGACTCGAGCCCTACCAAGGCAGCCTGCGCATCACCGCACCGGTCACGCCCGACAACATCGGCGGCGTGGTCATCGCCAAGCTGCTGGTCGACCGCGGCAGTGACGTGAAGGCCGGCCAGGTGCTCGCCATCACTGAAGCCGCGCCGGCGATGCTGCTGGCCGACGAACCGACCGCGTCGCTGGACAAGCAGAGCGGCCGCGAAGTGGTCGATCGCATGAAGTCCCTCGCTCGCGACCAGGGCTGCACCATCC
>JAYSXN010000339.1:0-3425 GCA_043717405.1 Gammaproteobacteria bacterium | reverse complement strand
GCGGACCATCCAAAGTCCAGCTTCCCGGCGCTCCCCTGCTCGCCTTCGATCCGGCAACGCAGACCTATGCCGGCGCGGCGACACTGAAGCCGCTCATGCCGTACATGGAGGCGATACTTTCCGAGTCCGACTTCACCGCGATCGACGGCGCCGAATTTGAACGCATCAAGGCCGCTTCCGGCGGAGCTCAGCCATACATGCGGCTGCTTTGGCTGTGCGGCCTGTCCGTGGGTCGTGGCCGGCTCCTGCCGGGTACCGGCCCAGGCAAAAAATTCGTGCTCACCAAGTGGCCGCAGATCGAGCGTGAGTATCCGAAGCACTTCCGCCTGGCTACGGTGATGATGAAAGGCCCCGCCACCATCAACGAATTGTCCGAGCAGTCGGGCGTGCCAGAGCCTGACGTCATCGATTTTGTAAACGCGGGCCTGGTAACCGGATGGGTGGTTGCCGAAGGCACCGTCGCCACGGCCAGCGACGTGCGCCGCGCCTGCGCACTCCTCGCGAAGCCGCGTCCAGCCTGAAAATGTGACGCGCCAAGCGCGTCGCCACCGGCTGCCTGAACAACTCTTGCTTGCCCTGCGTGCCCACGGTGCCGGACACTAGCTGCCTGAATCAAGGCGGTCTACCCACGATGGATTCCCAGCGCTACCCGCGTCTTTCCCGCATTGCGCTGCCCGAGGATTTGCGACTGTTTCCGGAATCGGAGCTGCCAGCGGTCGCCGATGAGCTGCGCCGCTATCTGGTGGAAACGGTGAGCCAGGTAGGCGGCCATTTCGGCGCGGGCCTGGGCGTGATTGAGCTGACCATTGCGCTGCACTACCTGTTCGAAACCCCGGTGGATCGCCTGGTCTGGGACGTGGGCCACCAGTGCTATCCGCACAAGATACTGACCGGTCGCCGGGACACCATCCACACGGTGAAAAAAAAGGACGGGGTGGCACCCTTCCCGCGCCGCGAGGAAAGTGACTACGACGCCTTTGGCGTCGGCCATTCCTCGACCTCCATCTAGGCCGCGCTGGGCATGGCCATAGCGCTGCAACGCAAGGGTGATCTGCGCAAGGTGGTGGCGGTGATAGGCGACGGTGCGATGACCGCGGGCATGGCCTTCGAAGCGCTCAACCACGCCGGCGGCATGGATCCGCAGCCGAACCTTCTGGTCATCCTCAACGACAACCGCATGTCGATTTCCGAAAACGTCGGCGGCCTGACCAAGATGCTTGGTCGCATGATGAGCAGCCCGACCATGAACGCGGTGCGCGAGGGCGGCAAGAAATTGCTCGGCGACAAGCGCAATCCGACCGCGCGTTTCATCCGCCGTTGGGAAGAGCACTGGAAAGGCATGATCGTGCCCTCGACCCTGTTCGAGGAAATGGGTTTCCACTACAGCGGGCCCGTGGATGGCCACAGCCTTCCGGAGCTGGTCAAGGCCTTGCGCACGTTGAAGAGTCTCAAGGGGCCGCAATTGCTGCACGTGATCACGACCAAGGGCAAGGGTTTCGATCTTGCCGAGGGCGACCAGATCGAATACCACGCGGTATCGCCGTTCGATCCCAGCGTGGGCGTCGTAAAAAAAACCGGCGTGGCCAAGCTGACCTATACCCAGGTCTTCGGTGACTGGCTATGCGACATGGCCGCCGCCGACACCCGCCTGATGGGCATCACCCCGGCCATGCGTGAAGGCTCGGGAATGGTACGTTTTTCACAGGAGTTTCCTGACCGCTATTTCGACACCGCGATTGCCGAGCAGCACGCCGTGACGCTCGCGGCGGGCATGGCTTGCGAAGGTGCAAAGCCGGTAGTGGCGATCTATTCCACCTTCCTGCAGCGTGCCTACGACCAGTTGATCCACGACGTGGCACTGCAAGACCTGGATGTCCTGTTTGCCATCGATCGCGGCGGTGTTGTCGGGCCGGACGGCGCTACCCATTCCGGCAGCTTCGACCTCAGCTACCTGCGTTGCATTCCAAACATGGTGGTAATGGCGCCTGCAGATGAAAACGAATGCAGACAGATGCTCAGCACCGGTTATCGACATGGCGGGCCGGCCGCGGTGCGCTATCCACGCGGCAGCGGTACCGGCGCGGCGCTGCAATCAAGCCTGGAGGCCTTGCCGATCGGCAAGGCGCAACTGCGCCGCCGTGGCGCGGGAATTGCTTTGCTGGCTTTTGGCGCCGTGGTGCCCGCCGCCGAAGTTGTCGCAGGCGAGCTGTCCCTGAGCTGCGTGAACATGCGCTTCGTCAAGCCGCTGGACCGCGACCTGATCCTTGAAATGGCACGCAGCCACGAAGGGCTGGTGACGCTGGAGGACAACGCGGTGATGGGCGGCGCCGGCAGTGCCGTGGCCGAACTGCTTGCCTCCGAGGGCTTGGCGACCTCGCTGTTGCACCTGGGCTTGCCCGACGCCTATCTCGACCATGCGAGCCGCGAAGACTTGTTGGCGCAAGCTGGACTGGATGCCGCGGGCATACGCGCAGCCATCGTCAAGCGCTGGCCGGCCGTCGTCGGCACCCTTGCCCGCAGCGCCGCCAGCTGAACAGTTTTCCTGTTCATGCCGCCCGGCGGTGTATTTCGCTTGTCAGTACCGGCTTATTGCGATTCAATCCTAGCTGCGAGTCCAGGCCAGTCGTGGCCGTGGGGACCTTGATCGGGGCACTGATGAATTGTCGATGCCTGGCCGTGGGGATGTCGCTGATGGGCTTGCTGCTCGTCACTCACGCGCATGCCTCCGACAGCGCCGGCAACGAACAACTGCGCCCGCTTGCCTTGGGCCTGGGCAATGGCACATTGCCCACGCCTGATGCCGACGGTGCCGTGCGCATGCGTCGCGCCGCACTCGTGGGTCACGCGCGGAACGGGATGCCTGCGCAACCCGGGCTCAAGCAGAGGGCACTGCAAAGTGTCTTCTCAGCGCCGATGCCTGCCGGCGATGAATTGATCGCAGCCGATCAGTCCGCGCAATTCAAGTTTGACCGGCGCGGCAACGCTGGGCGCGACTTGCGCCGCAGCTACAACAATATGTGCACCAACGTATCTCAGAAACTGTGGGACGAGCCCAACGGCAAGCGGATTCGCTTCGACGTTTCCGGGAAACCTGGCGTAGCCTTCGAAATTCCCTTGCGCTAGGCCGACCGCGTTGCCGCGCGGGGCCTGCATCAGCCCCACGTTCCACAGCTGACACGATCGAGCCCGGCCAGGTCGGCATGCGTTTGTATTGCCTCGAAGCCGGCGTCCTGCAGTAGCGATCGCACCTGCTGCCCTTGGCGAAATCCATGCTCCAGCAACAGCGTGCCGCCTGGTGATAGATGGGCGGGCGCATCAAGGACGATTCTTCGGATGGCATCGAGTCCATCCGGTCCCGAGGCCAGTGCGACGCGCGGCTCGAAGCGCAGGTCGCCCTGCTCAAGGTGCGGGTCGTCATCGGCGAT
>JAYSXN010000338.1:0-3426 GCA_043717405.1 Gammaproteobacteria bacterium | reverse complement strand
CCCGCTACCAGCGCATCTTCACCGGCCTCGGCGCCGGTCGCGTGACCGTGCTCGACTTCGACACGCGCGCCGAATGCGACGACGCTGGCAAGCTCGAGCGCCTGGCCCAGGCCAATGGCATTTTCTTCACCGGCGGCAACCAGCTCAGCCTGTCCACCATCCTCGGCGGCACGCCGGTAGCGCGCATGATCCGCAGCCGCAATGCCAATGGCGTGCACGTCGCCGGCACCAGCGCCGGTGCGAGTTTCATCAGCGAGCACATGATCGCTTTCGGCGAAGACGGCTCCTCGCCGGTAGCCGGCAGCGTGCGCCTGGCGCCCGGGCTCGGCCTGACCAATCGCGTCATCATCGACCAGCATTTCCGGCAGCGCGATCGCATTGGCCGATTGCTGACGGCGTTGGCCTACAACCCATTCGCGGTGGGCATCGGCCTGGACGAGGACACCGCGGCCTTCATCTCGCCCTATAACGTGCTCCAGGTGGAAGGCAGCGGCGGCATCACCCTGATCGATGCCAGCGGCATCCAGTTTTCGTCGATGGACATGGTCGACGAAGGCCAGCCGGTGTGTATGCTCGGGATAGGCTTGCACCTGCTGGTGGCCGGCACGCGTTTCGACCTGAGCACGCGCGAGGCATCGGCAGGCAAACTGGCCAGACCGGGCAATACCTGACCGCCAAGCACCGGCACTGGCATCCGCAATAGGAAGGCACATGCGCATCCTGGACCGTTCCATCTACGTAGGCCCATCGCTGTACGCGCATTTTCCGGTGATACGCCTGGAGCTCGACCTCGGCGTGCTGGAAGCATGGCCGACGGCGCGGCTCGGCGCTGTTTTCATCGATGGCCTGCTGGAGGCGCTGCCGGGACTGGCCGAGCACGGCTGCTCATACGGTGAACCGGGTGGTTTCGTGCGCAGGTTGCGCGAGGACGAAGGCACCTGGCTGGGCCATGTGCTGGAACACGTCGCCATCGAGCTGCAGAATGTCGCCGGCGAGCAAGTAACCTTCGGCAAGACCCGCGGTTCCGGCAAGCCCGGCGTGTATTCGGTCGTGTACGAATATGCACAGCGCGACGAAGGCATCGAGGCGGGCGAGCTTGCCATGCGCCTGCTCACTTCACTGCTGCCGGAACAATTGCAGACGTCCGGAATCGTGCCGGACGGTTGGGACTGGCCGGTGGCGCGCGATGAATTCATCCGCTATGCGCAACGCCGCGCGCTCGGTCCTTCGACGGCGTCGCTCGTGCATGCTGCCGAGCAACGCAACATTCCGTGGCTGCGCTTGAATGCACAGTCGCTGGTGCAGCTGGGTTACGGCAAGTACCAGCAGCGCATCCAGGCAACCATCACCGGCAAGACCTCGCACATCGCGGTGGAACTGGCCAGCGACAAGGAAGAAACCAACAAGATCCTGGCCTCGCTGGGGCTACCGGTGCCGCGCCAGGAGCTGGTTCAAAACGAGGACCAGGCAAAACGCTCGGCGCGGCGCATCGGTTATCCGGTGGTGACCAAACCGTACAACGGCAACCATGGCCGCGGGATTTCCATCCGCCTGATGAACGACGATGAAGTGGTCGCCGGCTTTCTTGCCGCGCGCGAACATTCGCGCTCGGTGATCGTTGAAACATTCGTCACCGGGGATGACCACCGCCTGCTCGTGGTCAATGGCGAACTGGTTGCCGCGACGCGGCGCACGCCAGGCCACGTGGTTGGCGACGGCGTGCGCACGGTGACCGAGCTTGTCGATGAGGTAAATAGCGATCCGCGCCGCGGCGTCGGTCACGAAAAAGTACTGACGCGGCTCGTACTCGACGCCCAGGCGGCGATGATGCTGGAGCGGGCCGGGCACACGCCCGAGTCGGTGCCGAAGGCCGATGAAGTCGTCTACCTGCGCTCGACCGCCAACCTGTCCACCGGCGGCACGGCCACCGACGTCACCGACATCATCCATCCTGACAACCGAGACATGGCGGTGCGCGCCATCAAGGCCATCGGTCTCGACGTTGGCGGCGTCGATTTCCTCAGCGACAACATTGCCGAAAGCTACCAGACGCATGGCGGCGGCATTTGCGAAGTCAACGCCGCGCCCGGGTTCCGCATGCACGTGGCGCCGAGCGAAGGCACGCCGCGCGATGTCGCTGGCCCGGTGATTGACATGCTGTTTCCGCCGGGTTCGCCCTCGCGCGTGCCGATCGCGGCGGTCACCGGCACCAACGGCAAGACCACCACCGCGCGCATGCTCGCGCACATCACCAAGATGGCCGGCTTCACGCCCGGGCTGACCACCACCGACGGCGTCTACATCGACGGCGAGCGCACGGTGGAGGGCGACATGACCGGGCCGATTGCCTCACGCATGGTGCTGGCCGATCCGCAGATCGACATGGCCATCCTGGAAACCGCGCGCGGCGGTTTGCTGCGCGCCGGCATGGGCGTGCCCTTCGTCAACGTCGGTGCCGTGCTCAACATTGCCGCCGATCACCTCGGCATGAAGGGCATCGACACGCTCGAGCAACTGGCCGAGGTCAAACGCATCGTCGTCGAAGTCGCGCGCGATTGTGCGGTGCTCAATGCCGATGATCCACTGGTGCTGAAGATGGCCGCCTACACGGAAGCCAAAACCATCTGCTACGTGACCATGAACCCGCAGCACGCGCTGGTCCGCGAACACATCCGCGCCGGCGGCCGCGCCTGCGCGCTGGAAGCTGGCATCAACGGGCAGATGATCACGCTGTACGACAAGGGCAGCCACATCCCCTTGCTATGGACGCACTTGGTGCCGGCGACGCTGGAGGGCAGGGCGCTGCACAACGTGCAGAACGCCATGTTCGCAACGGCGATGGCATTTTCCCTCGGCATCAAGCTCGACGCCATCCGGCAGGGACTGCGTACCTTCGGCAGTACTTTCTTCCAGGCGCCCGGGCGCATGAACGTGTTCGACGAACATCCGTTCAAAGTGATCTTCGACTACGGGCATAATGCGCACGCGGTCGGCGTCATGGCCGACCTGGCGCAGCGCCTCGACGTTGCCGGCAAACGCATCATCGTGCTCGCCGGCCCCGGGGATCGCCGCGATGAAGACATCCGCGCCATCGCCGAAGCCGTCGCCGGCCGCTTCGACCACTACATCTGCCGGCGCGATGACGGACTGCGCGGGCGCGACGGCGACGCGGTGCCGATGATCCTGTCGCGCACGCTGCTTGCCCAGGGCGTGCCCGCCGAAAATATCAGCGTCATTCCCGACGAACAGGAAGCCATCGACGCGGCGCTGCGCATGGGCCGCACAGGCGACCTGGTGTTGATCTTCGCCGACGCCCTCACGCGCTCATGGAAGCAGGTGATCAAGTTCCGCCCCGAGGGTGCGCCTCCGGTGCGCAAGCCCGAGGCCGTGCCGCTGGAGCCGGCGTATGTCACCGCCGACGAAGCG
>JAYSXN010000337.1:0-3431 GCA_043717405.1 Gammaproteobacteria bacterium | reverse complement strand
CGTACTCTTCGAAAAACGTGTGGTAGGTCTCCACGGTCGGCGTGCCGTGGAAGCGCGCCAGGCGCACGCCAAACCGATGGGCGCTAAATGGCGTATGGATGTGGATCACGTCCCAGTGCCGTAGCAAGAGCTTCGGCAGCAGGGCGCGCAGCCCGGACGCGCGCATCAGGTGGTCCTCGGGGTCGAAGAATATTTTCCGCGACGCCACCCGGATCACCTCGTAGGTGCCCGGGGGGTCATGCTTTTCCTGCCCGCTGTGGCAACCGTAGTCGGGTGCGACGATGGTCACTGCATGGCCGAGCCGCTGCAACGACTCGGCGAATATCCGGATGGAAGTCGACACGCCATTGACCCGCGGAAAGTACACATCGGTCAGCAGGAGGATATTCATCATCACAGGCTAGCGAGCGAATGTGACGAATTCGCGACGTCGAAAAACTGTCATCGGGCGCACATCAAACCGTCAAGCAATGCGGCCAGGCTGTGCCGGCCAGTTACGGCGCAACCTCAGGAGAGGTCATGAAATCCCCCCAGTCCTACACACTTTTGTCCGCCACCATATCGCTATTACTGGCACCGGCCGCGTTCGCCGCAGTCGGACCGAGCACGACGACGACGCCGTACCTCACGCCAATCGACACCACCGTGGAATTCACCTCGCTGCTCAGCGTCGGTGACAGCGTGCGCAAGCAGCATGACGGCAACAGCACCTATCGCATGGTCGGCGTGCCTGATGGCCTGGGTGCTTTCGACAACGGCGATGGCACCTTTACCGTCCTGGTCGATCACGAGCTGACTAACAGTGTCGGCATCGAGCGGCGCCATGGCGGCAAGGGTGCGTTCGTTTCCAGATGGCAGGTGCGCAAGGCGGACCTAGCCGTACTCAGCGGCGAAGACCTGATCAGCACGGTGAACCTGTGGAACGGCAGTGCCTACGTCGCTTCGAGCGGGGTTGCCTTCACCCGCTTCTGCTCGGCGGACCTGGCCGGAACGACAGCTTTCTACAACCGCGCAACCGGCAAGGGTTTCAACAACGGCCGCATCCTGCTTAATGGCGAGGAAACCAGCGGTGGCCGCGCGTTCGCGCATCTCGCCTCCGGCCGCCAGCATGGCACCAGCTATGAACTGCCCGCCTTCGGCCGCGCCGCCTGGGAGAACCAGCTGGCGAGTCCGCTCGAACAGGACTTGACCATCGTCGCCGGCATGGACGACGGTCCGTTGAACGCCAGCAAGGTTTACTTCTACGTTGGCGAAAAACAAACCCACGGCAGCCCGGTGCAGATGGCTGGACTTACCAATGGCGCAAGTTTCCAGCTGTCGATCGACGGCTATGTGAACGAGAGCGGCGCGAACCCCATTCCGCACGGCTACGTCGGCAATTTCTCGCTGGTCGACAGTGCCGGTTCTGGCCTGAACCGCGTCGAGGACGGCGCCTGGGACACGCGCGATCCGAACCGCTTTTATTTCGTCACCACCGCCAGCTTCACCGGCAACACCCGCTTGTGGCGCCTGACCTTCCACGACATCCACAACCCGCTCGCAGGTGGCACCGTGCAGGTGCTGATCGACGGCGAAGTCACCGGACAGAAGATGCTGGACAACCTGACCGTGGATGGCGATGGCAACGTCATCCTGCAGGAAGACGTCGGCAACCAGGCGCATCTTGGCAAGCTCTGGAAGTACGACCCAGCAACGGGTACCACCGCCTTGCTGGCGCAGCATGACGCCACGCGCTTCATCAGCGGCGCCACCGCCGACATCGACGGCACCGACACCAAGCAGTCGGACGAGGAAAGTTCCGGCGTAATTGAAATCTCGAATCTGCTGAAGGGTACGCCCGGTTATGACACCGCGGCGCACCGTTACTTCCTGCTCGACGTGCAGGCGCACTACAGCGGCGTAAATGGGGTGGCGTTGCCCAGCGACCTGGTCGAGGGTGGCCAGTTGCTGATGATGAAGCTGGCGCGCTAGCGACAGCGTTGGCCCGCCGGCATTGGGCCGGCGGACGTTGCTGCTGGAGCGCGAGTGGGCGAATTAAATAGTGGGGTTGCCAAAAACGGTCAACACTTGGGCCTGCTCGTCCTCCCGTATCATTCACCCCAAGCGGCGTAGCGCGGGGAAGAATGATGGCTTTGGCAATTGGCATCAACGGCTTCGGGCGAATGGGCCGGCTGACGCTGCGCGCCGCATGGGGCGAGCCCGGCCTGGATTTCGTGCATATCAACGAACCGGCAGCCGATGCTGCCACGCTGGCACACCTGCTGAATTTCGATTCCGTGCACGGCCGTTGGCAGCACGAAGCCAGTACACAAGGCGACTGCCTGCTTATCGATGGCCGCTCGATTGCGCTGACGCGCAACCGGGAACTGCGGGCTACCGACTGGGCCGGTTGTGATGTCGTGCTGGAGGCGTCCGGCAAATTCCGAAAGCCCGATGTGCTGCAGCCCTACCTCGACCAGGGCGTGAAGCGGGTCCTGGTTACCGCTCCCATCAAGGCTGCCGGAACGCTCGACATCGTGATGGGTGTCAATCACCAGCGATTCGATCCGGCACTGCACCGCATCGTTTCCGCAGCCTCGTGCACCACCAATTGCCTGGCGCCGGTGGTCAAGGTCATCCACGAAGGAATCGGAATCCGCCATGGCAGCCTGACCACCATCCACAGCCTGACCAATACCCAGGTCATCGTCGACATGCCGCACAAGGACCTGCGCCGGGCCCGATCATGTGGCAGCAGTCTGATCCCGACTTCAACCGGTTCCGCCACCGCGATCGCGGAAATTTTTCCTGAGCTGAAGGGGCGGCTGGACGGCCATGCCGTTCGCGTACCGTTGACCAATGCTTCATTAACCGACTGCGTTTTCGAAGTGGAGCGACCTACGTGCATCGATGAAGTGAATATGCTATTGGAAACCGCGGCCGAAGGCCCGCTGAAAGGCATCCTCGGTTACGAGACGAGGCCGCTGGTGTCCATCGATTACCTGCATGACCCACGCTCAAGCATCATCGATGCTCTCTCGACGCTGGTTGTCAATGGCACGCAGGTAAAGATATTTGCCTGGTACGACAACGAGTGGGGCTACGTGAATCGGGTTGTCGAGCTCATCCGCCTGCTAGGCACGGCGGATCAATAACGCGTGGACACCGCAATGTCGCCGGCACTCCGGCAGTACGCGCTGATTACGGGAAACTACTGGGCATTCACGCTGACCGACGGCGCGCTACGCATGCTCGTCGTGCTGTACTTCCACCAGCTCGGCTATGCGCCGCTGCAGGTTGCCCTGCTGTTCATCTTCTACGAAGTTTTTGGCGTGCTAACCAACCTGCTTGGTGGCTGGCTCGGCGCCCGCATCGGCCTTGACCGGACGATGAACATCGGGCTAGCGCTGCAAGTGATTGCGCTCGGCATGCTGGCCTTCCCTCCTGCATGG
>JAYSXN010000336.1:0-10002 GCA_043717405.1 Gammaproteobacteria bacterium | reverse complement strand
CGGCGATGGCGCGAGGTCCATATCCCTGGCTGATGCCGCCGACAGCGTTGATCGCCAGCACGCGTCGCGCGCCGACATCGGCAAGCCGGCGCAGGTTGGCGCGATAGTTGATCAGGTGCGGCGGCACGGAATGGGCCTCGCCGTGCCGTGCCAGAAAGGCGACGCGCTTGCCCGCGATCATTCCGACGCGCACCGGCGCGGAGGGCGTGCCGTAGATTGTTTCGCCGTGCAATGCCTGCTCGTCGGCGAGTGAGGCCAGCGCATACAGGCCGGTGCCGCCGATGACCGCCAGGTCAATGATCAAGGGCGTAGATTCCAGGCAGGTTGCGCCCTTGTTCGTGGTAATCCATGCCGTAGCCGTAGACGTAGCTGTCCGGCACCTGCAGCGCTATGTAGTCGGCATCTATGCCATCCACGCGCCGGTCGTGGAGTTTCTCGCAAAGTACCGCGATGCGGACATCGGCCGCGCCCTGGTCCTCGCACCAGTTGCGCACGGCTTTCATTGTGTGTCCTTCATCCAGGATATCGTCAGCGATCAACACGCGCCGACCTTGCAGCGACGTTGCTGGACGATGCAGCCACGCCAGGCCCGAACCGACCAGCGCACCGCGATAGCGCGTCGCGTGCAGGTAGTCGAATTCAACGTCGATGCCCAGCGCCAGCGACAACTGCGCGGCAAACAACATGCCGCCATGCATCAGCGTCAGGTACACAGGCCGCTCGCCGGAATAGTCATTGCGGATGTTCACGGCGATGCGATTGATCGCGTGGTCGATCTCTTCCTTGGCGAAGAGCAACCGTGATTTCTGCAAGGCAGTCGCCAGGTCATTGGCCATGTCAGCTCGCTGCAAAATCGGGGCCGGTGAGCGCGGCACGGGCCTCATCGTAGCGCGGTTCGGCCAGCAGGTTAGGCCAGTTGCTGATAGTGCGTCCCATCAGGGGCGCCAAAACATCGGCGTCGGCGCCTTCATACGAATCCAGTGCCCGCAGCGATTCGGCAACCAACGCCGGCGGACATACCAGCACGACATCGCAACCGGCATCCAGGTGCGCATGGATCCGCGCCGGGACGCCACCGGCGGATTCAGCGGCGGCCATGCCGATGTCGTCGCTGAAGATCACGCCGCCGAATCCCATCTGCGCGCGCAGTATCTCGCGCATCCATCGCGGCGCATAACCGGCCGGCTCCGGCGCGACGGCTGGATAGCGCACGTGCGCCATCATCACCGCATCCGCGCCGGCAGCGATGCCGGCGGTGAATGGCAGCAAGTCGCCGGACAGCAGTTCCGACAAGGGCCTCGGGTCCACGGCATCGTCGAAGTGGGTGTCCTCGAGCACCGAGCCGTGGCCAGGAAAATGCTTCAGGGTCGCGGCCATGCCGGCAGCATGCATGCCGCGCACATAGGCGCGCGTGAATTGCGCAACGACCTCCGGCTGCGCATGAAAGGCGCGGTTGCCGATGGCGCGGTTGCCCCGGCCCAAGTCGACCACGGGTGCAAAGCTCAGGTCCAGCCCGGTGGCGCGTATCTCGCTGGCCATCAGCCAGGCATGCTCCTCAGCCAGACGCAGCGCAGCGTCCGGATCTTTTGCATGCAGCCGAGCGAAAGTATCCAGCGGCGGCAAGCCGGCATAACCTTCGCGGAAGCGCTGCACGCGGCCACCTTCCTGGTCCACGCAGATGAGTTGCGGGCGCGGCGCGGCAGCGCGAATCGCTTCCACCAGATCCCCCACCTGCGCACGCGAGGCGAAGTTTCGCGAAAAAAGAATGACGCCGGCGCAGGCAGGATGCTGCAGCCATTCGCGCTCGCTTGCCTCTAGCTGCTTGCCCGTTATTCCGATGACCAGCATGCGTCGCCTCCGCGGTTGCGTGCATTGTAATGGCCGGAGCTCATTTCTCGAACAACGCGATGGATTCAACGTGCGCGGTGTGCGGGAACATGTCCATGGCGCCGGCGGCGTTCAGCTTGTAACCACGCTCGCGCACCAGGAAACCGGCATCGCGCGCGAGCGATCCTGGATGGCAGGACACGTACACGATCCGGCGCACGCCCTTGAGCGGCAGCTGCGCAAGCACCTCCGCGGCACCGGCACGCGGCGGGTCGATCAGCAGCTTGTCGAAACCCTGCTGCATCCATGGCTCCGACAACAGGCTCGCGGCCAGGTCGGCGGCGTAGAACTGCACGTTGTCCATGCTGTTGCGCACCGCGTTTTCACGAGCCCTGGCGACCAGTCCCGCATCGCCTTCCACGCCGACGACCTGCCCCGCGCGCCGCGCGAGTGGCAAGGTGAAGTTGCCCAGCCCGCAGAACAGGTCGAGCACGCGATCGGCAGGCTGCGGATCGAGCAGCTGCAACGCGCGCGAAATCATTTTCTGGTTCAGGCCGGCATTGACCTGGATGAAGTCGAGCGGACGGAACAGCAGGCTCAGGTCGAACTCGGGAATGGCGAAAGACAGTTCGGCAGTTTCCGGCCAGAGCAGATGCACCGATTCCGCGCCGCCGGGCTGCAGGAACAGAGCGAATCCGGAGTCGCGCGCGAACGCCTGCAAGCGCTCCTGGTCGGCCAGGGTGAGTGGCTCCAGGTGGCGAAACACCAGCGCGATCAAGGCATCGCCGGCAATGAATTCGATCTGCGGGATGGCGCGTTTCCCGTCCAGCGAGTCCACCAGGGCAGCCAGTGGCGCGATGGCTGCGCCCAGTTCCGGAACGATGGTGTGGCACTGCGTGAGTTCGGCAACGAAGCGCGGATTGAGTTCCCGAAACCCGATGACGGTGCGACCTTTCTTTTCCACGAAACGCACTGAGAACCTGCCCTTGCGACGGTAGCCCCAGGCTGCATCCACGATCGGATCAAGTAGCGTCGCCGCCTCGACGTGGCCGATGCGGCTGAGGTTTTCGACAAGCACATGCTGCTTCGCGGCGATCTGCCGGCCGGGCTCCAGATGTTGCAGTACGCAACCGGAACAAACGCCGAAATGCGGACACCGGGGAACCACCCGATCGCCGGATGCTTTCAGGACTTCGATTGTTTCTGCTTCGTCGAAGTGGCGGTTGCGACCCGTCTGCTTCGCAATCACCGTCTCCCCCGGCAGTGCGCCGGAGACGAACACTGCTTTGCCCTCGACACGTCCGACGCCGCGACCATCGTGCAGCAGGTCGGTGATCTCCAGTTCGAACCGCCGATGTATCTTGCTGCTGGATCTGGCCACTTTCGGCGCCAATGAAAAGGACCGCGGATTGTCTCATCCCGCGGCCCTTTCGTGGCGCTGATCCGCCGCTTACTTCTGCTTCCAGGCTCCGCCGCTGGCTTGGTACCACCAGCCCTTGTGCGCGCTCGCCACCCACTGCCGGGCAAACGTGTCACGAATCTGCTGTTCCCATTCCGGATGACCGTTGGCCACCGAAATCTCGCGATAGACCGCCTTGCGGTCGCGATTGTCTTCTGCCACCAACTGGTTGAGGGTGACCCGGTCCTTCAGCGGCACCTTGCTGGCGTCGCGCACCAGCACCAGCCCGTCGCTGCCGAAGCCAAGCGCGCCACTGTCGAAGTGCGTTTGCAGTGAGGACTGGAAGCGACTCGCCATGCGGTCCTGGATCGCCTGGATGGCCGGCGTGCGGATGGTGATGTCCGCCGTATCGGCAGCCTGGGCGTCGTTGATGAGGAGCGACATCAGATTGAAACGCGGCTGCACCGAGGCATGCGGCGGCTGCGGCGGCGGGCCAGGCGATTGTAATTTTTCGTCACCAATGACCTTGTCGACGAATTCGGCGGCGGCCTGTTGCGCTTCGGCCGCCGGGAAGTAGACATTGATGGTGACGCAGGCGGCGAGCACCAGGGCAGTGCCCAGTAGCAGGGGTGACATCAATCTGTGCATGGAACTCTCCTCATTTGATGACGGGTGCCTGGCCGTTGGTAGCAGCCTGCAGGCGTGAAACGAGCGTGGGCCAATCAACCTTGCGCCGGAATCCGACGACCTGGATCCTCGGAAGTCCCGCCCCTGCGACGATGATATAGCCGTCACCGGCTGAACCTAGACCATCCATCGTGCACACGTTGTCCTTGAGCGCGCAACCAATGCCGATCTGATCGTAGCCGAAGTCGTTGAAGATTTTCAGCAACTGCATTTGCAAGCCACCGGCGATGCCGCCGCCGCCTACGCTTGAGATGTCGCTCACCGCGCGCTGGCTGATGCGACGCTTGCCCTTCCATGCCTTGTCGGTACGCAGTCGAGCTTCGAAAGCGACTGGCGACCAGTCGAGCAGGCGCAGATGATTGATTTCCCCGTCGAGCCGGCCGGTGATCGAACCGAATCCGAACACCCGGGTCATCGGCTCCAGGTCGATGTCCTGCAAGGCGATGTCGGCCGACAGCGTCGGCGCGGCCCCGAAGGGGCGCTCCATCACCAACGATTGCAAGTCCACGCTACCGCCGAACAATTTCATGTGCACGCCGCCGTCCATGGTCAGGACGTCGTTTTTCAGCGTTGCCGAAGGAATGCGTCCGCTGAGCGTACCCGTGAACGCAGGCCAGCCTAGCCGTTGCGACAGGCTGCCGAGGTCCATCGCATCCATCCCCAAGCCAAACTGTACCTGCGCGCCGGTGTCGCCCGCTGGCGCCTGCCAGCGCAGGTGGTCGAGCAGCAGCCGCCCCTGCAACGCATCGATGGCCACCGGCGAGCGCAGGCGCAGCTGGCCGGCAGAACTGTCGAGCGGGAATCTCGCAGCGCCCAGGCCAATGCCGAACAGCGCGCCGCTATGCCATCCCACATCGCTGGAGACAGCCTGCGTGCCACGGGTCCAGTGCAAGCCGCCATCGATGCCGGCAAAAGTGAAACGCGCCTTGGTGTCGACGGCATTGATGTTGCCGAAAGTGGCGCGGGCATCGACGACAGAGCCCTTACGCATCTGCCCGTGCGCTGACAGGCTCCCGGTGAGCAGCAGGTCGGCGAAGCCCGCGGGCGCAAGGAAACCGCTCAGATAGCGATCACGCGCAAGCGCCAGGTTGCCAATGTCCAGTTGCATGTCCAGGTCATCGATGGACGCCTGGGAATCAAGTGCCGCGCTGCCTGTTGCGGTCAACACGCCAGGATCCTGCCAGGCGATCAGGGGCAGCTGCCACGACCTAGCTTTCGCTCGCTGCGCCTGCACGTGGATGAGAACTGGTGACTTCGGAAATTTCGCGTAAAACGATCCCGCCAGCAACTCGCCGGAGTCGACGGTGAATTGCGCGTCGATATCCTGCGCGCCCGCAGCGTCGCGATAATCCACCAGCATTCGCCCGCGCAGCGCGGCGGCGGCGATGAGCCCGTCGGGCGTCTCCAGGCCCAGGTCCTTGAACGCCAGGTCGGCACGCACCCTGAAGGGTCCCTTCTTCGCAGTGCTGACATCGACACTGCCGCCGACCTTGCCGCTGGTCCATCGGGCCTGTTGCCAGAGCCCGGCAAGGAACGACTTCAGCCAGGCCACCGGCACTTGTTCCAGCTGCACGTGGGCCCTTTCGGGAGTGGCGGCGTGACCCACGTAGCGCAGTTGGCTGCCATCGATGCCAAGCAGCAACTCGGTGCGCCCGGGCATCAGGTCGAGCGCGAGCCGCTGCGCTTTTGACCCGTCCGCCGCAACCGTGCCTGCACAATGCCAGCCGGCGCCACGGCGCTGTAAAGGACAGTTCCACAGGACCTTTTTGCCGGCGTAGCCGAGCGACGGAAAGCTCACCGACGCCGCGCTGATGGTCAGCGTGCCGCCAGCCGCGCCGTCCGGCCAATCCAGCCGCAGCCGGACATCCTCCAGGCTGCCGGCGCCGTTGCTGATAGTGGCAACCCGGGCCTGCATCACCCGCGCCTGCGCCTGCAGCGACGTCGCAAGGCACAGTGCCAGCATCAGCAGCAACCGCTTGAATGAATCGCTTGCCATGCGCATGCTCCAAGGATAAACGGTTTCACTGGAGCGCTGATGACTGCGCAGGACGAGCACCCGCCGATCCATCTGTTGCTGGTCGAAGACGACGCGGTAAGCCGCAGCTTCCTCGAAGAAGCTTTGCGGCAATTCCCGGCGCGCGTGGATGCCGCAGAAGATATCGCGCAGTCGTTGCGCTTTGCACGGCGGTCGCTGCATAGCCTGTGCCTGGTCGATGTACATCTGCCCGACGGCGATGGCGTGGCCTGCTTGCGTGCGTTGCGGGAAGTAACCCATGCTCCGGCCTTGGCCATCACCGCAGGCGCGAGCAGGAACGAGCTGGATGCGCTGTGCGCAGCAGGCTTCAGCGAGGTACTGATGAAGCCGGTGTCGGTTGCGATATTGCACGGCACCGTGCGGCGGTTGTTGCATGGCACTGCGTCCATCGTGGCGCAAGGCGGCGGCAAGACTGCAGTGTGGGATGAGGCGCATGCATTGGCGGCGGTGGGCGGCAAGCTTGATTCATTGCTCGCGTTGCGCCAGATGTTTTTGGCCGAGCTGCCATTGCAATGCTCGCAGCTTGCGCAGGGTCACGCCAGCCAGGATGGCGCAGTGATTGCCGCGCTTTTACACAAGCTGAAAGCCAGTTGTCGGTTCGTTGGCGCTACGCGTCTTGCAGGCTGCGTGGATGCGCTCGCACTGGCTCCGCTCGATAGCGCTGCGCTGCTTGCGTTCCAGCACGCGGCGCAGGACGCGATCCACGCCGCGGCGCTCAGCCGGCCGGACGTGGCCTGATACGCGCAAGTTCGTCGAGCATGCCCCAGGAACGCAGGCTCGCCGAGCCTAGCTGTGCCTCCAGAACTCGGCGAAGTGCACGTCGCAATTCGCCCATCATGTACGACGCAGGCATTGCGTCTGCGGCCAGCGCAAGCAATGCGGCGCCGGAGACAGTTTCATCACCGCGCCGCGATGCCTCTATGGGGCCGGTTTCCGGATCGAGGCGATAAAGCAGATCCGGTTGCACGGGCTCGCCGTCGGCCGCCATATCCCAAGGCAGCCCAACGCCGAGCGCATCCAGCAGATCGCGTTCGAAGCGCCGCAATAACCAGGACAGGGAAGGCGAAGCCTCCAACTGCCCGCGAATAGCGGCGTATAGCTCGAACAAGGGCTGCGCGGCATCGTTGCGCGGCGTCAGCTTGAGCAGCAATTCGTTGATGTAAAAGGCCGCCATCAGGCGGTCGCCAGTCAGTGTCGGTGCGGCATCGAGCACTTCGGCCTGGATCAGCCGGGCCAACTCGCCCCGTTGCAGGTAATCGGTGCGGATATGTTGCAGCGGCTGCAGCGCCGCGCGCAGCACATGGCGTTTGGGCGTGGTCAGCCCGCGCGCAACCACGCCGACACGGCCATGGTCGCGGGTGAGCAGTTCGACGATGACGCTGGTTTCGCGCCACGGCCGCACGTGCAGGACAAACGCGGGTTGCGAATCAACGCGCATGGCGGTGCTGGCCGCGCAAGCGCATGGTAATCAGTCGGTGTAGCCGAAACGGCCGAGTGCCGCTTCATCGTCTGACCAGCCCTCGCGCACGCGGCACCAGGTTTCAAGGAACACCTTGCGATCAAACAGCCGCTCCATGCCCAGGCGAGCGCCGGTGGAGATCGCCTTCATGCGCTCGCCGCCCTTGCCGATGACGATGGGCTTCTGGCTTTCGCGCTCGACCCAGATTACCGCGGCGATGCGCAACAGCGCACCGTCCTCTTCGAATTTTTCTATCTCCACCGTTGCCGAATACGGCAGCTCGTCGCCGAGCCTCAGCATCAACTGTTCGCGCACCAGCTCGCCGGCGAGGAAGCGCTGGCTCTTGTCGGTGATCTCGTCCTCTGGATAATGCGGTTCTGATTCGGGCATCAGGGCAATCAGCGTCTTTACCAAAGCCTGCGTGCCCTTGCGCTTCATCGCCGAAATCGGATGCACCGAGGAAAACTCCCGTCCCGTCGTCACCTGCGCAATGAATGGAAACAGCATGGTCTTGTCGGCGAACTTGTCGACCTTGTTGATCACCAGGATGCAAGGCACGCCGGACTCGGCCAGTGCTGAGTAAGCCAGCGCATCATCGTCGGTCCAGCGCCCGGCTTCGATCATCAGCACGGCGGCGTCGACGTCAGACACAGCACCACGCGCAGCGCGGTTCATGTAGCGGTTCATCGCGCGTGGCTGTTTGCCGTGGATTCCGGGCGTATCCACCAGCATCAGCTGCCCTTCCGGAAAAGTAGCGATGCCGAGCAGCCGATGGCGCGTAGTCTGCGGCCGCGGCGAAACGATGCTGACCTTTGCCCCTACAAGGGAGTTGATCAGCGTCGACTTGCCCACGTTGGGCCGGCCGATGACAGCGATGGTTCCGGCCCGAAATCCTGCGTTCATTGCACACCCTCGATTTGTTCAAGTACCAGCGCGGCGGCGGCCTGCTCGGCGGCACGCAGCGATGGTGCGTGGGCCTGCGCCTCGCACAACGGCTGTTCGGTCAGGCAGCGGACCAGGAAAATGCGCTCGTGTTCGTCGCCCCTGGTTTCGACCAAACTGTATTCCGGCCGCGCCAGCTGTCGTGCCTGCAGCCATTCCTGCAGTCGCGTCTTGGCATCCTTTTCGACCTTGCCCACCGGCAACTCGGCAAGCATGCGTTCGAACCAGCCTAGAACCACGGCGCGGCAGGCCTCGAAGCCGGCGTCCATGTGGATCGCGGCGACAATGGCTTCCAGCGTGTCGGCAAGGATGGAATCGCGCCGGTGGCCGCCACTCTTCATCTCGCCGGGACCGAGCACGATGTGTTCGCCCAGGTCGAGTTGCCGGGCGACCGCGGCCAGCGAGGACTCACGCACCAGGCTGGCGCGAGCGCGGGTGAGGGCGCCTTCGTCGGCCTTGGTCCAGCGGGCGTGCAGCGCCTCGGCGATGATCAGGTTGACCAGCGCATCGCCGAGAAACTCCATGCGCTCGTTGTTCGGGGCGCCGGCGCTGCGGTGGCGCAGCGCTTGGCGCAAAATCCCGGGCTGCGTGAATGAGTGGCCGAAGCCGTCAGTCACCGGCGGTCTTGCTGCCCAGCGGCGTCGAGTAGGAGAACTTTAGGACGAAGTCAATGTTGTAAACGAACGCCTTGCGCACCTCGTAGTCCATCGTCAGCAGGTTTCCTGACTTGTCCCGAATTAGCTTGGCGTCCTTGCCGGTTACCGACTCGACGTAGCCAACATTGAACTCGCGGTCCAGACCACGGCGCAAGGGCTCGACATCGGTGTCCCCAGGCTTGGCTTGTGCGGCAACGAACTTCATCGCCTTGACGACCCCGTAGTACTCGCTGTACGCCGGACCCAGCACCATCGCCATGTAGGCGAAGAAGCATCCGACGATCAGCACCAGCCCGAAGCCGACCAGCGTCATTCCCCGTTGCTTGCCACGCATTGCAACCCCTTTCATCTTCATTCCCCTGCTGGCGGTCGATAGACCTGCTCTCTAGTGGATGGTATCGCCAATCCGCGAATACTCGAAACCGTTCGAGCAAACCCAGCCTTCGCAGTTCAGCCAGATGATCATAGCCCGGCCGACCAGGTTTTCCTCCGGCACGAAGCCCCACTGGCGGCTGTCGGCGCTATGGTCCCGGTTGTCGCCCATGGCAAAGTACTGTCCGGCCGGAACCACCCAGGTGCCAGGCGGGAACGGGCTGCCCGGCTCGTTGAGCACGCTGTGGGTCTTGCCTGGCAGCAATTCGGTGACGACGTCGGTGCCGGTATTGTCCAGCGCCGAGCCGGTCCCCACGAATACGCCGGCGGGGCGGTAGGCGACGGGCGCGCCATTGATGGTCACCTGGTCCTCGTTGACGTCGATCACGTCACCGGGCAGGCCGATGATGCGCTTGATGTAGTCGGTGCCTTTTTCCGGGTCGTCCGGACCACGGCCGGGGTAGCGGAACACCACCACGTCGCCACGCTTGGGCTCGCCAAGGTGCACGAACTTGGTGTTGGCCACCGGCAGGCGCAGCCCGTAGTCGTATTTGTTGACCAGGATGAAATCGCCGACCAGCAAGTTCGGCATCATCGATTCGGACGGAATACGAAACGGCTCGGC